>PWVY01000140.1 GCA_003561665.1 Thermoplasmata archaeon | reverse complement strand
CCTGAGCCATCGAGATGCCTGCATTTACCATCTTAAGATCCAAACGGAGACAACCGGCAAGAGAGGCAAAAGGAGCAAGAAAACCGCCCTCACCCTCCAGGAAGAAGCGCCCTTCTTTGTCGAGGATGAAACGGGCAAGGTGCTCGTCGAACCGTCGGCGTTCCTTGTCCGTCCCACGCATGCCAAAACCATAACGACGGGACTAAAAAGTCTGAGGATGCTCCTTCGGTTCCGTCGATGTGGGAGTCCAAGGTGGAACCGTGAGACCTCACCCTGAGATCGGGTTTCAGGCCTGTACACTCCACAGTTCGTCGCCGACGTAGTGCCAGGTCGCGATGGCTTTGCCCTTCTCGGCTTCGACCATGCTTGCTCCATCGATGAGGGCATGACCGATGCCCAAGGGGGCCCCGTGCTCTTCGTCCGAGATCCAAACGACATCGCCCTCCTGGATGGATGCATCCGCATCCGTGATGCCGGGGCTCATCACGTCCGCACCGTTGCGTAGGTAGGGGACCGCGCCCATGTCCACGGTCACGTTGTGCTCTGTGGGGCGGTGCTCCATGAGGGCTCGAAGCGTGGGCAAGATAGTTTCGGTGTCGGGTCCTTCAAGCACGGCGAAGGCGCGTCCTTCCACCAGCAAGAGCGTGTAAGCGTCCGCGGTGGCTTTCTCGACGCGACCGCTCTCCTCGGGGAGAGGGCGCAGGCCCAGTTTGGCTTCGATCCCGTCGTTGGCTTCGCGTACGTCGTCTTCGCTGATGGGGTGTCGGTTCTTGGGTTCAAGTTCGCCCATGCGTATCATTCTCCGAAGATGCGTTCGATCAACCAGTCCGGATCGAACGGGATCAGGTCATCGTACTCTTGACCCACGCCCAGGAAGGCGACGGGTTTCCCGACGGCGCGCGCGATGGAGAGGGCTGCCCCGCCTTTCGCGTCCGTGTCCACCTTGGTCAACACGCAGCAGTCCACGCCCACGGCTTCGTCGAACTTGCGGGCTTGATCGATCGCGTCGTTCCCGGCAAGCGAGTCGCCGACGAACACGGTCAAGTCGGGGTCAGCGACGCGGTCGATTTTCTTGACCTCTTCCATGAGGTTGCTGTCGGTTTGCATGCGTCCGGCGGTGTCGATGAGCACGAGTTCCTTGCGGCGGGCTTTCGCGTGTTCGATCGCGTCGTACGAGATCGCGGCGGGGTCGGCGCCGGCTTCGTGTTTGATCACGCGCAAGCCGAGGTTGTCGCCGTGTTTCTCGAGTTGCTCGATGGCTCCTGCGCGGTAGGTGTCGCCGGCGGCGAGCGCGATGCCGAAGCCGAGTTCTTTCATGCGGTGCGCGATGCGGGCGATCGTCGTGGTCTTCCCGGTCCCGTTGACGCCGACGAACATCACGCTGAGTGGTGCTTTGTCGGTGTTGGTGAGGACCCAATCGTCGAATGCGAAGCTTCCGCCTTCCAAAACGTTCCGTATGGCGGTTTTCAGTTCGCTTTCGATGGCGATGGGGACCTCGTGCTTGTCTTTGACGCGGACGTGGGGGAGGCGTTTTTCCATGTGGTCGCGGAGTTCGTGCGCGACGTCCGCGGCCACGTCGGCTTCCAGGAGCACGAGTTCGAGGTCCCAGAGGATGTCCTCGACGCGCTCAGGATCGATCTGGTAGCCGCTTTTGACCGGTTCAGGGTCTGGTTCAGGTTCCGGTTCCGCAAGGGGCTCGGGTTTGGGCTTTTTTTCTTCGACGGTTGCCGGTTCGGTTTCGGGCTGAGCCTTGGGGGATGGGGTGGCCGCTTCCGGTTGGGCAGGTTCCGTCTGGGCCGATTCTGCCTGGGTGGGTTCCGCCTCTTGGGGTTCGTCTTCTAGTTGGGCAAGTTCGGCTTCGAGTTCGGCTTCGAGTTCGTCGTCGCTTTTCCGAAGGTCCTCGGTGCTTACGAGGGCGTCCTCGGCTTCCTTCTCAACGTCCTCAAGGCGGGATTTGAGCTTGTCGAAGAGCCCCATGGGGCCTCACCCGGCCTGCCCTGGGCCTTCGGGCTGCTCGGGGGGTTGGCCCCCTTGTGCTTGGCTGATGAGGTTCTGGAGGCGTTGTTGGATCTGTTGGATGTTCTGTTGGACTTGTTGTTGAGCGTTCTTTGCCTCTTTGCGTCGGGATTCGAGGCGTTCGATCGCTTTGTTGGGGGGTTCTTCGGCGAGGATGTCGCTGCCGATGGGGGCCAGGACGGTGTCGGCTTCGTCAAGGCGCGCGTGCACGAAGGCCCCGCTTCCTAGGGGGAGGAGGACCTTCTCGCCGGCTTCGGCGTCTTCGAGGGTTTCGATGGCGTCTTGGGTCTGTTTGAGCTCGTTGAGGTATTCGGTGAGCTGTTCCTGTTGTTGCTCGAGGCTTTGGAGTTCGGCTTGGAACTGCTCAGCGATCTGTTGGACCTGTTGTTCGTTCATTTGAGCCATGGTCAATCTTCCTCTTCGAGTTCGTGGCGGACGCGGTCGTCTTCGATGTCCTTGAGGTCTTCTTGTTCGATCGAGTCGATGGTGATCTGTCGCCGGTTGGTCCGGTGGCGGGAGCCGAGCACCGAGTAGGCCCACTCGGTGGCGTCGTTCTCGCTCTCGGCGAGGGTCTCGAGGGTGAAGGGTTGTTGCTTGGACCCCATCCTGAACTCGCCGGTGATGCGGTAGGCCTTCATGAGTATCTATCATCGGGATACCGAGGGGTCCTATAAAAGGGCCGGGCCGCGGGTGAGCGTTGGGGCGTTCGTTTTGCGTAAGGCTCTTGATGGGGGGCCCGTGTCGCGGGCCCGATGCCCCCCCGTTGGTCGATCGTTGTCGCGTTCGTCGTCCTGGCTGGGTTCGCTGG
>PWVY01000313.1 GCA_003561665.1 Thermoplasmata archaeon | reverse complement strand
GTCGACGATCTGCTTTATGCCGCCGGCTACGAGGTTGGGATGACGCTCTCCCCCGACGACCACCAAACCCCCATCTCGATCCCCATCGCCAGCCAGATATGCCATGCGACCGGCATCGCATGGGCCTCCCGCTTGAAAGGCGAGGACAAAGTATCCATGGTGTACTTCGGAGATGGATCCACCAGCGAGGGAGACTTCCACGAAGGCCTCAACTTCGCAGGCGTCTTCGATGCACCCGTCGTCTTCCTCAACCAGAACAACCAATGGGCCATCAGCGTTCCCCGCGAACGGCAAACCAAGAGCGAAACAATCGCCCAGAAAGCGCACGCCTACGGTATCGACGGGGTGCAGGTCGATGGGAACGACATCCTCGGCGTTTACCACGTCACGAACGAAGCCGTCGAGCGAGCACGGCGCGAACACAAACCGCGGATGATCGAAGCCCTCACCTACCGCATGGGGATGCACACCACCGCAGACGATCCGACCAAGTATCGGTCCGAGGAAGAGGTCGAACCCTGGCGAGAAAAGGACCCCATCCCCCGCTTCCGCACGTACCTCATCGAGAAAGGGGTCCTGGACGAAGGCGAGCACGAGCAGATCGAAGAAGAAGTCGATGAGGAGATCAGCACCGCCGTGAAAACGTTCGAAGAACGGGCTGAAGAACTCGGCGACCCCGTCGACATGTTCGACCACCACTACGAGGAGATGCCGCCCTACCTTGCCAAGCAGAAGGAAGAGTTCACCGATTACTGGCGCCGCCACGACGTATGGGGTGATCACCGTGGGTAACGCACAAACTTCGATCCAAGAAGCCTACGAGACCGAGGATTTGACGATGGTTGAAGCCATCGTCCAAGCGCACGACCAAGAGCTTGGCCGCGACGATCGCGTCATGGTTCTTGGAGAGGATGTCGGAGAGGACGGCGGGATTTTCCGCGCAACCGATGGCCTCATCGACAAATACGGCCCCGAACGCGTCGTGGATACGCCCCTCGCGGAGACAGGAATCATCGGATGTTCCATCGGGCTAGCCATGAACGGAATGGTGCCCGTGCCTGAGCTTCAGTTCCACGGGTTCAGCTACCAAGCCTTCCACCACATCGAATCCCATGCCGCTCGGCTACGCAGGAGGACGCAAGGGGGATTCAACATCCCCATCACGATCCGCATGCCCTACGGAGCCGGCGTACGTGCACTTGAGCACCACAGCGAAAGCCGGGAAACCTACTGGAACCACACCCCTGGCCTCACGACGGTCATCCCACGGAGCCCATACGAGACCTGGGCCTATCTGAAAGCGAGCATCCGGCACCCCGACCCGGTCATCTTCATGGAACCCAAGGCCCTTTACCGTAAGTTCCGTGAACCCATCCCCACGGAGGATATCGAAACCAGTGAACTCCCAGAGATCGGGCCTGCAGACGTTCTCCAAGAAGGGGACGATGTGACCGTCGTCGCGTTCGGGCACATGCTCTACCGCACCCGCCAGGCGATCCAGGAGCTCGAGAACGAGGAGAACCTTAGCGCGACGATCATCGATCTTCCTACGGTCTCGCCGCTGGATAGCGACACCATCATCGATTCCGTGAAGAAGACCGGTCGATGCGTCGTCGTCCAGGAGGCCCACCGTACGCTGGGCATCGCTAGCGAGATCAGTGCACGCATCATGGACGAGGCGATCCTACACTTGGAAGCTCCCGTTAAACGCGTCACCGCTCCCGATGTGCAAACGCCCCTGTTGGCGCGTGAGCAGTGCTACATGCCGGATGTGCCACGCATCAAGGAAGGGATCCAAGAGACGGTGACCTTCTAGCGGCTCGATCTTGCTCCGAAGCGGTCCCTGGGCGGGGTCGCCCTCGCGAAGGCAGCGCTGAGCAAGGCTGCGGCGGCGAGTCGAGAGGTAGCACCCAAGCGGTTGGCGTTCACCTCCACGATGTCCATCCCGATCAGTTGGTGATTCGCCGCGATGTCCTCGATCATGCTCAGCACCTCCTCCGGGTGGGGGCCCCCCGGTTCAGGGAACGCGACGGCGGGGGCGTGCTCGGGGTCGAAGACATCCACGTCGAGCGTCAAGTAAACGGGCTGCGGAAGATCGTTCGGAAGGTGCTGGTACGTTCGGGGGTGTTGGATGGCTTCTTTCGCGCCCCCGCGGAGCGTCCGTGTCAGGGGAAGAGCGACGGTGCAGTTGAGTTCTTGCCTTGCGTGATAGAGCCAGGTGCCGTGCGAGAACGTGCGACCATTGGTCGTCTTCCATAGATCCGAGTGGGCATCGAGGGAGATGATGGTCCGAGGTTCGAGGGCTCGGACAGCGGGGAGGGATATGGTATGTTCGCCACCGATGAGGACGGGGAGCGTTCCGGAGCGGTTCCCTGGTAGGTTCTGGAGGGTGGTTTGGAGACGCGTGTCGAGGGTTCGGACGGATGTCGTGTTGATTCGTACATCGCCTGCGTCGAAGATGTGAAGGGGCGCCCGTTCGGGATCTTGCGTCGTAAGAGATGTCAGGGCTGCTCGAACGAGGCCGGGGGCGTGGCGTTGCATCGGGCTTCGTCCGCTGGTTCCATCGAAGGGAACACCGAGCAGGGTGATTTCGGCGTGGGTGGGGCCAACGGAACGAAGGGGTGGGCGGGGGAACCCTTCGATGGGGAGGCCTTGGTCTTGGGGTGGTTGGAGGGTGGCTTCGGTTGGGGGGTCGAACCTTGCCTCGCTAGGGTCCACGCGCGGTTACGTGAGGTGGGTGGCATCAGCCTTCCCCTGGTGCACGTGAGGGTTATGCGCCGTCGAGGCCGTGCATCTGGGTGAGATCAGGCGTGAACGCTTCGAG
>PWVY01000216.1 GCA_003561665.1 Thermoplasmata archaeon | reverse complement strand
CGCTCTCCCAATACCACTCCATGCCAAGCTCCCATTCACCGGCCCCGTACGATGTCGCTTGCGCCGTCCCTGCGACAAGCAAGATACCCAAGAGGGCACCTAGAACAAGAAGGACCAAAGCATGCAGGGACCTCATCAAGCCCTCAGGCGAGGAATCTCCCCTTAACGTTTTTCCTCATCCTCTATTCGGCCGCTCCGGAGGTCCCCGGGAAACCAACGATCATCTCCTCGAATCCCGATACCGGACACCTGCGATGGCCACGACGATAAGCAGCGCCAACGCTATCGCCCATCCCCACAACGGGATCGCGGCTAGAACCGCCTAGTCGGCATCCTGCTCTTGCACGGGCATCTCCTCCAAGTCGAAGGACCCCGCGCTGTGTGTCGGGAGATGAACCACGTGATCCATCGGGGTCTGGCCACTCGCGGCCTGCATGATGGCAGCCGAGGTGTGCACAGCCGATAGCGCGCCCAAGGCTTGCGTTGCTTGCAACGCGGTGGCGTGCGTAACCTCCCCCTCCTCGGTATCATTAAGCGCCTGATGGTACCCCGCGTACGCCTGCGGGAGACTGAACCGAGCCTGCGCGCCCGGAACGCCCAGCCCATCGATCACCTCCATCGATTCATCGTTCTCGATGAGTTCCTCAAGATGGTGAACCATGTCCATGGTGTCGTACGATCCATCGTCGAACGTCCACTGGAACGCGACGTTGGCCTGGTTCTCACTCCAAGCGATCGTCGCTCCCAGGGCCGCAAGCCATTCCTCTTCTACAAGGTTCCCCTCCACGATGCCTTGGAATTCTCGATCGACGCCCGTGGCTCCTTCGGCAAGGACCGGGCCAATCGCATCCACGGTGCCACGCAACGTCGCGTTCCCCATCACGGGACCGATCGGTTGGTCGGTCTGGTTTGCCTGAGCTCTATCTAGGATCCCTTGAGCCAGGAGAGCATGCATCTTGGCTCCGTGCGAGAACGCGGAGAGCCCGTTTCGCATCTGTTCGCTACGGTCGCCGCCTTCCCACGCCTCCGCAGTCGGGCCAAAGCTTCGGTGCAGGTTCTCGCCCTTCGCTAAGAGGTACCCGGCCATCAATGCATGATCCAGCATCCAGAGATCCACCCCTTCGCTCTGGAGCTCGAGCATGTCCTCGTGAACGTTCGTGATGATGGCGGTCGCCTCGTTCCAAGCGGCGCGTTTTTCGCTAAAGTAAGAAGCCTCTTGATCGCTGGCTTCACGGCTGTCATACTCGGCGCTTACGCGCTCGATGATGTATGTGGCCTGCCAGAGGTGCTGCAGCGTTACCCAGTGATTCCCGGACATGAACGATTGCGCCGCAAGCGCGCGTTGGTGTTTGGCATCGTCGATGGCAGGGTCGTTTCCGACCTTGGCTTCCACCTCAGCGATGGTCCGGTTGACATCATAAATCTGAGCAAGGAACGCATGCGACGGTTCTTCCGCCGGCTGAATCGGCTCCTCGCCGTGAGCCGCGAACACCGGGGAAGCTAGCACGATAAGAACGCCTACGACCAGAACCGGAAGGATACGCCGCATGACACCTGGAAAGGTCACACGGCCTCCCATAAATGTTCCCCTACCCCCCATCACGGGGAACAGCGCTGCCCTGCTCTACCCCCCTTACTCACCTCCACTCGTGAAGGGACGAGCAACAGTTTAATACCCCGACCTGTTTCGGCCGCCGAGACGACATGGGACTCCAGGGTTCACGAACGGTCCTCGTCGGAACCGCCCTCCTTCTCCTCACGTTGCCTCTGGTGGGTATCGTGGCGGCACAGGACGAGGGAGTAGTGCCGGCTGACCAGCCAGCAGAGATCACCATCAACATCTACATGGGTGGAGGCGAGGACGATCCCTTCGACATCCAACCCGACGAGATCATGGTCCCTGCCAACTCAGAAGTGACCTTCCACGTCGTCAACCTTCAACCAACCGATCACGACTTCGGATTCCTCACACACGACTTGTTCGAATTCGACGAAGAAGACCTTCAGCCTGGAGAGGGTGGTCAAGGCGATATGGTCAAAACGCCGATCCTCGACGAAGGCGAGTCGTACGATCTCAACATCACCATCCCCCCAGACGTTGAAGGGACCGTTGAGTTCATCTGCACCGTCCCCGGACACGACGACATGGGCATGCGAGGCGTCCTCCACATCGGAGAAGCCGTCGCTGAAGAAGAAGAGGAGATCACAGAGTTCGGCGTCAGCTATCTTGCCTACTGGGTCGGCATCGTGTCCCTCATCCTCATGGTCCTCGTGCTCGTCGGCACCTTCTTCCTGTTCCGATACGGGGAGACCCGGCATGCCGTCGACCACAGAACCGGGGGCCCCCAGACCGTGACGGTCGCCGCGGGAACGGCAGGCGGAGAGGATCAAGAAATCATCGAACCAGTCCTCCCCTCCCCGAAAAGCGTCGTGACGGTGCTCGTGATCATCGCCCTCATCGGCGCTCTGTTCTATTTCCTGATATGAGGTGAACGATGGCGAAACTCCCAGGAGACGTCGTCCGACACGATCCCGCCGAACAGCCCCTTAGCGTTGCCATCGCGATCGTCATCCTCACAGGGCTCGAACTCGTGTTCGTTGGCTTGTTCATCGCAGGCATCGCCCTTGGGTGGAACTCGCCACAAGAGCAGCAAGTCATGATGTTCTGGCTTGCTTCCGCCTTCCTGATCCTCGGCATCATCCTCACGCTGTACCGGCGGTTCTTCCTGGACGATATCATCATCGTCAAGCAACGCAAGCAGAAGTGGGAAGACCTCCTATAGAAGAGACATCAACGGGACGTGAACAATCATGCCTGACGAAGGGTTCGACCGGCGAAGCTTCATCAAAGCCTGTGCAGGCGTCGGCGCCGCAGGCGCAGCCGCAGCTGCAGGCATCGGGATGCTTCGGCCGCTCACCGACATGGACGTAGAGATCATCCCTATCTCGTACCCTGGCGTGCACGTCATGCGCGGGTCCCCCGCCCCGTACGGGTTACCCATCATCCCCTTGGAGATCACGGACGAAGGCGCGCTGCGCGGTGTCCCCGACGCATTCGAGAACCAACTCCAATGGTACCGCTACTGTGGACACGAACGCACACCAGGCGCGCTCCCCACATGGGACGGGGACGACTTGATCCGCTACCACGTTCAGGAAGAGCGCCTGCGGAAAGGGTTGGATACGTGGTTCGCAGACATCATCGGAGACCAAGTCCGATGGCAAGACTTCCCCGAAGACACCCCGGACCCGCTCTTTGCGGATTTCCCCGGCGCAGGCGCACCCTTCCAATGGCGATCCACGGACCAACCGGCTGAGTCCACCCTCACAGGCATGATCCTTCGAGCCCCCGCGGAGATCGTGGACTTCACGGCCGCTATCGTGCCAACCCAGGAAGAGGAGATCCGAGACTGGATGCCCCAACACCCCGAGGACCCGGACTCGGTGTTCCTCGCTTGCGCATCCATGTGCACGCACTTCTGCTGCGTGGCCCGGTTCCACGAGGACCGGTTAGCCGTTCAAAGCGGGTACGGAGATCGCATCTTCTGCACCTGCCACCTGTCCCGTTACGATCCCTTCACAATCGACGTGTACAACCGGACCATCTTCCGGTACCCTGAGGCCGAGGAAGAAGGAGGCGACGCGTGAGATGGGTCCCGAGACCAGCGACACCATGGATGCACGCAGGGACGGGTTCACCGAACCCGGCCCGGTGGGTCGTATGTTGCTGGCCCTGTTCGCTTGGGTCGACGAGCGATTCCGCTTGCGGAACTACGCTGACGAGTTCCGCCACTTCTACTACCAAATCAACCTCGAGCTTCCTCGAACCCACACCGAGAAGTACAACCTGCGCGTGATTTGGTACTGGTACCCGCTTTACACGTTAGGGTCCATCGCGTTCCTTGCGTTCATCTTCGCAGCCATCAGCGGGATCTTGCTCACGTTCTATTACGTCCCGTCCACAGCGGAAGCCACCGTGAACGGGGTTCAAGCCACGGAAGCATGGGAATCGATGACCGTGATCATGACGGAGGTTCCCCTTGGGTTCGGAATCCGAGCGCTCCACTTCTGGAGCGGCATGGTGATGGTGTGGGCGGTCGTTCTTCACATGTTCCGTGTTTACTTCACGCAAGCCTACAAGAAGCCGCGCGAGTTGAATTGGCTTCTGGGCGTTGTCCTCTTCCTACTCACGATGGGGCTTGGATACACCGGGTACATCCTCCCCTGGAGCCAGCTCTCCTACTGGGCTGCCATCATCGGGTTAGAAATGTCGATCGCAACGCCCATCCTGGGCCAGTACCTAGCTGGCCTGTTGTTCGGGGGCGTTGAACTGGGCCAACAGACCATCACGCGGATGTACGTGCTGCACGTGATTTTGCTGCCTTTGCTTACGTTCGGAGCAGCCGTGTTGCACGTCGTCATCGTGTGGTGGCAGGGCATCGCGGAGCCGCACTGAGGTGGTCACGTGAGCCTGAAACTCCTCACGCAAGAATACGTCGAAGAAGCCCAACGCATGGACAGCGAGCAGCGCGCAGAGAAGACGCTGCGCCCTGTGGAAGGGTTCCCCTTCTGGCCGCATGAGATGATTCGGAACATCGTTGTTTTGTGCTTCTTCACCGCGGCGATGCTCTACGTCACGTCCCTGATGCCTTACTACTTGGAGAGCCCCGCCGACCCGGCAGGGCAACCCGCCGTCATCCTCCCCGACTGGTACCTGTTGTGGTCCTATGGGCTGCTCAAGTGGGGCAACGATCTTGAGATCCTCAACGGGCCCGGTGGAGCTTGGGTGGGTGAACCCTGGCACTTTTGGGATCGCGAATGGTGGACCCCCTGGGATATGGGTCCGGACACCGGCATCGTTCAGATGCCCATCGTTGGCCCTATGAACGCGGAAACCGTCGGCCTGATCGGCCTCCACACGCCCTTGATCATCTTCATCTTCGCGTTGCCGTTCTTCGATCGAGGCAAAGCCCAACGTCCTCAAGAGCAACCGTTGATGGCTAGTTTGGGCGTGTTCCTCCTGGCGGTCCTCTCGACGGCGACCATCTATTCGATCAACAACGTGATCTACGACCGATGGCCCGTGATGGCGACACCCATCCTTCAGGAGCAGATCGAGCCGTTCCTCCAGTTCTTACAGTGGGATCTGTTAAGCTGGCTCTGCGCGCTGATCCCGGTTCTGTTGACGGTGGGCACGTACGTGGGCATCCGCGTGTGGCGAGAACGCATGATGGAGCGCGGGGATCGCGTGTACACGCTCAACCGCAACTACCACCGCGTCCGTTGAACCATGCAAGCGCTTCCGCCTCAACGGTACCGCCAAGCGACCGCTTTGGGATTGCTCTTGGCGACGGGGCTTTTGGCCTTCGGGATCGATCGGCTCGCGGCAGGCTCCCTCGGCCTAGGCGCTGTGGGCACGTTGCTTGGCGCACTCGTGGCCGGTGGCGTGTTGTCCCTGCGTGTGCAGGGAGCTCCGGACCCGGAGCCTGTTCTTTTGCTTACGCGGGAGGCCTGCCCTCATTGCGAGGAGGCACGCGCGATCCTGGAGCATCTGCAAGGGGAGCTTGGGTTCGATCTTTGGGTGGTGGATATCACAGGGGACTCCGATCTGTCGGATGCGTACGGGACGAGCGTGCCCGTGGTGATGCAGAACGAAGAACGGATCGCCTCTTTGTCGGTCAATGAAACCAAGCTTCGGGATGCGTTGGTACCTTCATCCATGTAGAAGATGTTCCTTGGAACAGGTTCCAACCGCCCCATCCTCGAAGCACCCAAAGGCTTACGTACTCCTTCCTCTTCGCGGTGATTATGCCGACCGGGAAGGTCACGTTCTTCCACGACCGGAAGGGCTACGGTTTCATCGAAACGCCTGCAAGCGACGAGGACATCTTCTTCCACGTGGACGATGTGGAAGGCCCCGAACCCCAAGAGGGCGAGGAGATGGAGTTCGAGATCGAGGACGCTCCCCGAGGTCCTCGAGCCAAGAACGTTGCTCGATTCACCGAGTAGCCCAGAAGCCTGACGGGGGCCAGACAGGATCCCTCGCATCTCTGTGCTCGACCCAGCGCTAGCTCAAGCGTCCATATCCTTCAACTCGGAAAGGACCGGCATCGCTTCGATCCGGTCCTTGGATAGCATCTCCCAGCGGATCCCCTGGGGCGGCTCAGGCGGGTCCTGCACGTGCATCACCTCTTCGGGCGTGGCAATCACGGACAGGGAAACATCCGTTGTTTCCCAGGGCAGTCCCTCCACGATCTGGATCGGATGCACCGTGGTGACCACCGGCACCGGATCGTGACCCAACTCGCGCAAAATCGCGTACTCCAAATCCGAGTAGCCTTCCCCTTTCCCTACCCGGTGACCTTCCCGGGTGACGGCGACGCTGCCAGCCACGATCACATCCATCGCGGGCAACGCCTCCAAGGAGCAAGGCTCAGCCCATGCGTCCATCCCCGATAACGAAGCAGCCTTCCCACGAGCCTCCGCCGGTATGCGGGAAGGATCCAACCGCTTGAACCCTCCTCGCAACCGGGGCGTGGGAACGAACACGGTCACGTCCTTCTCAAGCAAGCCCTCGCGGACGAAACGCTGCGGCGCATCCGGGTTCACCTTCACCCGGTTCACCCCCTCCAACACGTCAGACCCCAGCAACCGTTCCGCCGCTTCAGGGGCCCCATCGAAGTTCGGGATACGCCCATGCGGCGGGAAGGGGAACCGCGCGAACCCCGCCTCCTGCAACGTATCCCAAACGGCGTTCCGAGCCTCCTGCTTGGAACCGAACGTAGCAACCACGAATCACCATCACGAACCACGCTCAGGAATCTTCCCCCACAGAGGCGACAA
Source organism: Thermoplasmata archaeon (assembly GCA_003561665.1). Classification (GTDB taxonomy): domain Archaea; phylum Thermoplasmatota; class SW-10-69-26; order SW-10-69-26; family SW-10-69-26; genus PWVY01. The sequence goes on along the minus strand of PWVY01000216.1, from coordinate 4,026 downwards.
GCCACGCCCCAAGAACGCCTAAGTACCCTCTCCTACACTCCAGGTGCATGCGAGTGCTTGGTGCGGCTGCAGCGTTGGCGATGACCGTCTTCCTTAGCGTCCTGATCCTCGGAGCCCTCGCCCCGAGCGCGACGGCCCTCCCCACCCCCGGCTTCAACGGGGAAGAAGCCCGCGAGGTCACCGACCGCCTTTTCCCAGAAGCCATGGAAACCAACGACTTCGTCCGCTTCGACGAAGCCCTAGAGAACCTCCACATCCTGATCGACGAGAACCCCGACCTGTTAACCTACCACGAGATCGGATCTAGCTACGGATGGGAGAACCTCCTCACCGGCGACCACGACAAACTCCCCGTCTTCGCCGTGACCCTCACGAACGAACAAAGCACCGTGGACCCCGACGACAAGAAGAACCTCCTGTTCATGCTCAGCATCCACGCCAACGAGAAAGGCGCACGCGAAGGAGGCATGCGCGTGATCGAAGACTTTACGAAAGCCGCCAACGGAGACGACGACACCGGGCTCGTCACCGGCGAGCACCTCGACATGCTCGACCACCTGCGCCTGATCTTCCTCTTCCCCAACCCCGACGGATGGGCCCACGAGATGATTGAATACCGCCACAACGACGGCGAGTACATCTCCATCAACGGCATCGAAACCCAGAACTACATCCGCGGCAACGGCAACGGCACCGACCTGAACCGGCAAAACCCCACGCTTGGATGGGACCGCGGCGAAGGCCACCACGAAGCCCTCAAAGAACCCGAACCCCGAGCCTACATCCCCTGGCTTGAGGAAACCTTCCCCGACATCCACTACGCCACCGACATGCACGGGATGCTCTACCCCGCCAACATCATGAGCGAATCCAGCCCCGAGGTTCAATGCACCACCGTGCCAGGTGAAGGCGAAGTATGCCTGCGCGAAGGCAACTTCCTCATCAGCATGCTCCCCGCCGGGCCCCTGGACCCCCTTGAGCACGAGCGCGTCGCCACGCTCGCCCGCATGCTCGATGACAACTTCAACGACGACCCCTACTACGTCGAATGGCAAACCCTCCCCGGCGTTGGCGCATGGGGCGAAGACTTCCACGGATGGGGCACCGTCTGGGACACCATCGGGTACACCGACACGGGGTTCAGCGGCGATTACTTCGCTCAACCCCAGGGGCTTGGCGCGATCGGGGTGGATTTCGAGTACAGCTACAACCACATCACGTTCGACAACTACTACCCTGGCCTAGCCCAACGCCTCAACGACTACCACGTCCAGATGACGCGCACCATCGTGAACACGTTCATGGATCTCGCCGCGGAGAAAGCCACAGCGCACTTCGAAACGGACCACACCACCGCGTTCGTCCCCACGAACGTGGTCAAGACGCCAGAAGACCGAGACCTCACCGGGTGGGCAGCCACGAACGCCGCGGATGACCCGTACCTCTGGGAGGATCGGGACGACCCTCAAGCGTCCATCAACACGTACTTCCATGACCGCGCGCCCCTGCTCCCCGACGGAGCCCTCGACACCCTGAACCCGGAAGAGATCCCCTCTGGCGTCATGGAGGGCGGTCCCGATCAGATCGTGCTTCCCGGTTCGGCGATCGAGCGCCTCACCCCTGAAGCCCTGGAAGCGCTGCAAGCGTTCATCGAGGATGGCGGGCACGTGCTCCTCACCGATCAAGCCCTCCAAGCGCTTGCCCACTGGGACCTTGTCCCCGACGATGCGATCCTGGAATCCACAGCGTACGCGGGGTACACGAACTGGGAGGATCGAAACCACGACCTGGCCGATGGGCTTCCAACGATGGCCCGCCAACTCTACGAGCCGGTTCCTTTGGGATACTCGCTGAACGATGGAGGAACAAGCCCCGTGTGGAGCGTCGACCAGGACGCGTTCGAGGATGCCGGGGGTCACACCGTGGGCCTGTTCGATGAGGGCAGCGTGAACGTGGGCCAACTTGAACAGGGTGAGGGAACGATCACCCTGGTCGGTGCGTTGCTTCCGGATCCCACGGTGGAGTTCAACGTCCCCTATGGGGTTGCGCCTTACGCGGTGACGTACCAGGGCGATGTGCTCGTCCAGAACGCTCTGGGTTGGTCCTTGACGATGGAGACCCTACCCTTGGATGCGGATCCGATGGAAGCAGAGCCTTTGGCGGAGGCTAGCGAAGAGGCATCCGTCCCGCTCCCGGCATCCGTCGCTTGGATCGTGCTGGCCTTGGGTGCTGCGTTGTTGGCGCGGGAGCAGGAAGCCTGAGGTGGCCTTCGGGGTTTACCCGACGTATGGGGGCTGGTTCCCGGGGGCCCACTTGATGTTGCAGCCTTGGCTGGGGTGTTGCTCTTCGGGCGCTTGTTCCCCGTCCAAGAGCCGTTTGGCAGCCTGGGTGAGATCCTCGCCTGTGATGGGGTGCTCGTTCCCGGGTCGGGAGGAGTCGAACTGGCCTCGGTAGTAGAGGGCGAGTTCGTCGTCGTAGAGGAAGAAGTCCGGTGTGCAGGCGGCTTTGTACGCTTTCGCGACGTCTTGTGTGTCATCGAAGAGGTAGGGGAAATCGAAGCCTGCTCGCTGGCTTTGTTCCTTGATGCCCGAGGGGCCATCCTCGGGGTAATCGTTCACGTCGTTGCTGTCGATGGCGACGACGTTGATGCCTTCCTCTTGGAGGCGTCGGGCCGTTGTGGCGAGTTCGTCTTCTAAGTGCTTCACGTAGGGGCAGTGGTTGCACATGAAGACGATGAGGGTCCCGTTGGGACCTTGGATGTCTTTCAGGGAGAGGGTGCCGCGTTCGGTTCGGGGGTTCTCGTCGGTGAGCGTGAAGTCGGGCGCGGGCGTCCCGAGGGGTTGCATCGTGGAGGGGGTTTTGACCATTGCAAGGGCGAAGGGTGCAGGGCTAGTTCATTCCTTCGGCCAAGGCGTAGGGGTCAGGGGATCCATCCGACGCCGGGCACGTAGAAGACGAGGTTGGGGGGGTTTTGGATGGTGTCCTCGACGAGGTTGATGGCTCCGTTGAGATCGTTGGGTCCCAGGCAGCCGACCATCGTGTCGCAGAGGAGGAACCCGTAGAGGTTGGGTGCATTATCGCCGTCCGTGTCCCATGCTCCAAGGAAGATGAACATGGAGTACGGGAGGGGGCCTGCTGTGTCGGCGCCCATCTGAGCGATGATCTGGTCGATGTGGCCGTGGTTGTGATGGTCGTCGGCTTGGAGGCTCATCCAGAGGAGTGGGTCCAGGGGGCCTGCAGCCGTCACCATCGCGTCAACGTTCGTATGGTGGCTTTGAGAGGTTGGTGTTCGTTTGTCTTCTTGCGTCACGCTTACGGAGCTTTCGGAGTGCACGGGGTTGGTTTGTGCTCGGACGGTGTCCCAGTCTCCGTCTCGGGTCGTATCGCAGACTTCGATGGATCCGGAGAGGTGGGGCGCGGGCGTGACGGGGGAGACGTCGTGGATGAGGTCGATGCAGGTGGTTGCTTGGACGGGTGCTGCGGCCGTTAAGGTGAACGTGAATAGGCTCAACGCGATGATGGTGCTCGTGAACCTCATGGCCTCTCAGCATGGAGGTCGGCTTGTGGCGTCTTGAAGGAACCGTTGTCACGAGGGGGAGTTCCATGTGGGGGGGGAACGTTTTTTGGAAAGCTCGTTCCCTGGCGGCGCTGTATGCGTGTTGGGGTCCTCGCGGTGCAGGGTGCGTTCGTGGAGCATCAGAACCTCTTGGAGGCGGTGTTCGATGCAAGGCACATCGATGGGGATGTTGTGCAGGTTCGAACGCCTGCTGAGGCGGGGTCGTGTGATGGGTTCGTGTTGCCTGGGGGGGAGTCGACGACGATGGACAAGTTACTGGGTTCGAACGGTTTGCGTGAGGCGTTGTTGGAGCGCGTGGGGGAGGGGGTTCCGGTGTTGGCGACGTGCGCGGGGGCGATCTTGTTGTCTTCGCGGGGGGATGAGCAGGTGGATCAGGCGGGGACGCGGTTGCTTGGCGTGTTGGATGCGGAGGTGGAGCGGAACGCGTTTGGGCGCCAGCGGGAGTCGTT
>PWVY01000082.1 GCA_003561665.1 Thermoplasmata archaeon | reverse complement strand
GAGGCTTGGCGTTCGAGGTTGCCGGCTGTGCTGATGAGCACGGCGGCCGCGACGGCGGCGACGATGACGGCTGCGATGAACACGATCATCGTGCCGATGCCGATCTCGGCTCGGTCGTTCCTACGGTTCTGACGCTTAGCGTTGGCCTTCATTGGCTGGCTCACCACCCCTTGCTCGTCGGGCGTGGGGGATATGCGGGACAGACGTGACACCCGGCGAAAGCCTCAAATACTCGAGCTGGGGGAGGCCGTTGGTTCTACTCGGAACGGGTGGCCCAGGAGGTCACCGCGTCCGCGGCCTCGCTTCTCCACGCATCCATGAAAAGCGCGTGCCCTCCTTCGAGCGTCATCCATGTCGCGTCCGTGTCGAAGGCTTCGTACAAGCGGCGTGTGGAGGCCTCCTCGACGACGCGATCCATCGACGCGCACGCCACGAGGACACGAGCCTGGACGTCCTTGGCCAAACGAGCACCGTCCAGCGTCAACAAGGTGCGCGCGTTCGCCACCGGCAGCGTGGACTGATGCACATCGTCCATCGCGCGTGCAGCCTCCAACGCGTCCGCATCCTCGATGGTCTCCTCCAAGGCGACCCGATAGGGAACCCTCAGCCCTGCCTTGTGGAACCAGCGCACGCCCTGATCCACCAACGATCCCACCCAGTAAGCGAGCTCCTCGAGCACGTACGTGGCATCGCGGATCGAGGCTGGGGAGGCTAACGCGGCCACGCACTCAGGCTCGAGCAAGGGAGCCGCGGCCAGGCTCCAAAGCCCCCCCAACGAATGGCCCCCCAGGAAGGACACGCTTGCCCCCTCATCGTCCAACCAAGCCCCCCAGGCTTGAAGCTCTTCGAGGACGCGGTCGCCAAGCAACAACCCCCGTTCTCCCTCGCTTTGCCCGTGCCCACGAAGGTCCACGTTCAGGACGGTGAACCCCGCTTGAGCCAAGCGTTGAGGCAAGGGTCCAAGCGCTTTGCGTTGACTGGCTAACCCGTGAATGAGGAGGGCGCCGTTCTCGCCTCCTTCGTGAAAGTCAGCGTACGCCGTTTCTCCCCCGATGGTCAAGGAGACGACGTCGGCATCAAGCGGTTTTTCGGGCGTGTTCCCCGAGGGGTTCAAGGTCGCCATGCAGGTCCTCCAACGCTTCCACTGGCCATTCTCGATCACGGCTTTGGATCGCGCGTGCAGCGGCTCGTGCTGCTTGCATCGTCGTGATGAACGGGATGCCCAGATCCACGGCCAAGCGGCGCATGTTGTACGCGTCCGTTCGCGCGCCTCGACCGGTCGTGGGCGTGTTAATGATGAGATCGATCTCGCCCTTGCGCATCAGGTCGATGGCGTCCGGGCTGTACTCCTCCTGGATGCGCCAGACCGTGCTGCAGGGCACGTCGAAGTTCCTCAAGTGTTGAGCCGTGCCTTTCGTGGCGACGATGTCGAACCCTTGCTCGACGAGGGAGCGGGCGATGGGAAGCGCTTTGCTTTTATCCTCATCGCGCACCGTGATGTAGACGGTGCCGTCGTCGGGGAGCTTGCCCCACGCGGCCGTCATGGCTTTATCGTATGCGATGCCCGGGTCTTGTGCAAGGCCAAGCACCTCGCCCGTGCTCTTCATCTCGGGGCCAAGAATCGTGTCCAATCCAGGGAGTTTTTGGAAGGGGAAGACGGGGGCTTTGCATGCCACGCGGGGTGGCGTTGGGTCGAGGGGTAGGTCCATCTGGTCGAGACGCTCGCCGAGCATGGCGCGGGCAGCGATCTTGGCGAGCGGGATCCCGACGCTTTTGCTCACGAAGGGCACGGTGCGGGAGGCGCGGGGGTTCGCCTCTAGGATGTAGACTTCGTCGTCTTTGACCGCGTATTGGATGTTGAGGAGGCCTTTGGCGCCTACGCGGCGGGCGAGTTTGCGGGTGTACACGCGGATGGTGTCGATGATCTCGGGGGAGAGCGATTGGGGGGGAAGGAAGCATGTGGAGTCTCCGCTGTGCACGCCGGCTTCCTCGACGTGCTCCATGATGCCACCGATGAGGACCGTGTCCCCGTCGCTGACGGCGTCCACGTCCACTTCAACAGCGCCGTCGAGGAACTTGTCGATCAACAGTTCGTGTTGGGGGCTGACCTTGGCTGCGTCTTCGACGTATCGTTCGAGGTCTTGCTCCTCGTACACGATCTGCATGGCGCGGCCGCCGAGCACGTAGCTTGGGCGTACAAGGACCGGGTACCCGATGCGTTCCGCGATGCTTCGGGCTTCTTGGAGGCTTTTCGCTGTCCCGGCGGGGGGGTATGGAACGTTGATCTCGTCGAGCATCGCGGTGAAGCGTTCCCGATCCTCGCAAAGATCCATGGCTTCGGGGCTTGTCCCGAGGATCTGTGTTTCGAGGCCTTCTTCGTCGAGGGCTTTTTGGAGGGGAACGGCCAGGTTGACGCTGGTTTGTCCGCCGAATTGGAGCATGACGCCTTGGGCGTTCTCGCGGCGGACAACGCTGAGCACGTCCTCGAGCGTGAGGGGTTCGAAGTACAACCGGTCGCTGGTGTCGAAGTCCGTGCTGACGGTTTCGGGGTTGTTGTTCACCATGGCCACGTCGAGGTCTTGTTCCTCGATGGCTTGGGCCGCGTGCACGCAGCAGTAGTCGAACTCGATGCCTTGCCCGATCCGGATGGGGCCTCCGCCGACGACGACGATGCTGTCCGCGGTGCCCTCCGTGGGCGGTTCGTGCTCGACCTCGTCTTCGGTCTCGAACGTGCCGTAGTAGTAGGGCGTGGTGGCTTTGAACTCGGCTGCGCACGTGTCTACCATCTTGTATGTGCGCGCGATGCCTTCGTCCAAGCGCGTTTGGCGTACAT
>PWVY01000225.1 GCA_003561665.1 Thermoplasmata archaeon | reverse complement strand
CCGGCGGGTCATCCACCAACGCCTTGATCGTCGACTCGATCGTCAACCGCGTCCCCTCCCCCTCCGCCTCAACCCGGAACGCATCGAAGATCTCGTACCCACCCCCATCCATGATCTCGAACGTCCACTCCGAATCGCTGAGAACACACAACACCTCCTCGAACGCGAGTTCGCTCCCATCCGGCAACCGCCAACGCGTCCGGACCCGACGATCCTGATCGTTCAGCCACTCCAACGTTTCGATCTCGAACGGCTGCTCCGTTGGATCCTCCGCCACGTAATGCTCCGGGAACCCCGTCCACCACTCCATGACCTCGTCAGGCGATCGCTCGATGCTGTACTCCAACTCCAACGTGCCCACATGCTCAACCATGCCCCTACATACCATGCCAAGCGACTTAACCCCTTCCACCCCCCATCGACCCACCAACCACACCGTTCAAGAAGGACACCAACGATGCCACCCCCATGGGACGGGATGCACACACCAACCACCAAGCCACGCCAACAACAACCCCACCCCCACGCGAGGCATCCCCCTGACCCCCCCAACCCTCAGGGAACCCACCCGAACCCTCGCCCGGCGAACCCTCCAACACCCCCCCCAAAACAAACCCAAACCCCCCACGCCCACCCTCATCCTCCTCACCGGGCCCCCCCTGAGCGGGAAAACCACCCTCGCCCAACACCTCCAACGAACCCACCCCCACGGCATCCTCATCATCGAAAACGACGCCCTACGACCCCACGCCGCCAACACCCTCCACAACGGGCCCCCACGATTCACCAACGAAGAAACCAACGCCACCTACCACCTCGCCCACATCCTCGCCCACGACGCCCTCCAACAAGGCCACCACGTCCTCCACGACGCCACCAACACCAACCCCCACCACCGACAACAAGCCAAGAACACCGCACAAACCGCCCAAGCACGAACTCTCACCCTCCACATCCACACCCCCCTCACCACGCGCACCCAACGCGCCCACCGACAAGGCCACCACGCCCTCCAAGCACACCAAGCCCTCAAACACGCCCCCCCTCCCGACGAGCCCGACACGATCACCCTCGACGGCACCCAACCACCCCACGAACACGCACAAACCCTCCTCCAACACCCCCTCCTCTCCACCTCGCCTACACCCGAAGACTGATGCCCCCCCAAACCCCCTCCCGCCCCTGATGAAGCCCTCGGTCCCCCTGGCCCTGCTCCTCGCGATGGCCATGATCACCTTCACCCTCCCAGCCACCACCACGGCCCTCACCGGTAACCTCCACAACCCCCCATCCCCCGCCTGCGAGGAGGGCGAAACGCTCCACGATCGCGTCTTCCCCGAGCCCGAGGACAGCGCGGACTTCCTCTCCTTCGACGAAGCGTTCTGCGGGTTCCACCTCCTCGAAGAACGCTACCCCGACCGCATCACCGTGAAAGAGCTTGGCCAAAGCCACGGGTGGCACAACCACATCACCACCGAGCACGACACGTTCCCCGTGTACGCCGTCGAGGTCACCGACGAGACCATCCCCATGGGCGAGAAACTCGGAAACCTCGTCTTCATCACCAGCATCCACGGGGATGAGCAAGGCGCCCGCGAAGGCATGGCCCGCGTGGTCGAAGACCTGCTCACAGGGCAAGGCATCGCCGGATCGTTCGAGGACGCGCTCGGCATGACCGCCGAACAAGCCCTCGAACACGTACGCCTCGTGTTCACGTTCCCCAACCCCGACGGGTGGACCCACGCGGACCCCGAGTACCGCGCAAACGACGGCTGCTCGGTCTCCGCCACCTGCATCGCAGGAGCCACCGAAGCCGGAGAGCCCGGCCTTGAAGCCCAAGAGTACACGCGCGCCAACGGGAACGGCACCGATCTCAACCGCCAATACCCCACCATCGGGACCCCCCACGAAGCATGGCCCGCCCTCAGCGAACCCGAAAGCAAAGCCCAACACGACTACTTCCAAAACCTCGAAGGCGACGTCATCGCCGGCGCAGACCTCCACGGCATGTTCCACGCTGAGAACTTCACATACCTCATGCAGAAAGAGACCCAACGAGACCTCATCGACGTGGTCCAAGACGAAGACGTAGCACGCATCTCCGCCGAACACATCCGAACCAACGAAGCGCTAGACCCCTGGCGAGAGACCGTTGGACCCAGCGTCGTTTGGGGCAACACGTACGACCTCCTCGGCTACCAATCCCCCGGCACCGGTGGCGGGTACATCGTGCAAGACACGGGCCTCGACGCACCCGGGTTCACCGTTGAACTCGCCTACAACAACATCCTCTTCGACCACTACCCCGGCCCCGGGCAACTGATGAACATCATGCACGTCGAAGTCATGCGCGAACTCACGCTTGGCTTCATCGACTACGCGTTCAACCAACCCACCCACATCACTGCGACAAGCCAAGGAGCCATCGGCGTGATCGAGCACCCCGGGCTCCTCGAAAACGAACGCTTCGACGGCACCGACGCGGACCCCCTACACGCCTTCCACGAACTCGACCTCCACGGCGCCGACGTCACCGTCCTCCACCCCAACGAAGCCCCCAACGCGCTCGACCAACTCACGCACCTCGTCATCCCCGACCAAGCCCACGAAACCACAGACCAAGACGCCATCCTCGACTGGGTCCAAGCTGGCGGCACGCTCGTCCTCACCGACCACGCCCTCGCATGGGCCCTCGATTGGGGCCTCGCCGACCATGCGACCCTCCTCACCGACATCACGGGCAACATCGACCGCATCAACCAAGACCACCCCCTCGCGAACGGCACCAACCTACCCGTGATCAGCCTCGTAGACGCCAACACCCTCAACTACCCCGT
>PWVY01000153.1 GCA_003561665.1 Thermoplasmata archaeon | reverse complement strand
GCTTGCCGGCCAAACCCGAGCAGCAACGACCACGCACGCGCCACCCCCCCAACAAGGTGGACAACCCGCGCCCACGCACGACCCCGTGCACATCGATTTGAAATGCCCCGAATGCGCCGAAGTCTTCACCACCGAAGACACCGGCGAACGCCCCCTCCACACCATCTGCCCCCACTGCCAAGCCGAAGGCCACGTGGACCTTGAACCCCCCGAACACCCCACGCCACCACCCGCGCCCGAAGCCCACGCCCAGGAACCGGGGCACGAAGAAGAGGCGCCCCAAGAGGTCGAAACGCTTGCCCTCAAATGCCCCGCCTGCGAGACGCAATTCGAGGTCGACGACGACGGCACACGCCCCCTGCGCGCCACCTGCCCCGGCTGCGGCCGCGGAGGCAAACTCAAAGGATAGACCCCACGCGTCCAACCCTCCAAGGAGGGCGGCACATTCACCGCCCTCCCACACACTTTCAAGACCAGCCCAGGCATCATTACGCCATGGCAACGATCAGAGGAGGATCTCCCAGATGAAGCAGGGGCCCCGTGAGGTCACGAAGACGGTCTGGTTGACACGTCGCGAAGCTACCGTCCTCTCAGAGCTTGCAAAACGGTTGGATGCGTCCGAGAGCGAGGTCCTTCGCGAAGGCCTTCGCCTCCAAACACGAATCCACCAAAGGGCGGAGAACATGGATAGCTTGGTGGAACTCATCGAAGGGGAAGAACCGGAGAAGATCCGCTTCGAGTTGGATGGTTGAGGAGACCCAGGCCGTGCGTCCGAATTCTTCTCTTCATCGCCCCATCGGTTAGGCTAGGAGGATTTCGCGATCTGATGCAAGCACGCGTTTGGCCTTGCCGTGGCGTTCTGTCAGGACGAGGCCCGCGTCGACGAGCCTTCGAAGATCACGGCTCACGCGGCTTTGGTCCCGGCCCAACGCGGCGGCCAGTGCGTTCACGCTCTCGAAGGGCCCGGCCTCACGGATGGTTCGGAGCATCCGAACCCGCTCGTCGGAGAGGATCCCTTTCAAGATGGACGGATCCAACGGCACGACCACGAAGCGCCTTGGGTATGCATCAGGATCTCTGGCGATTTCGCGGGCGAGTTCGAAAGCGTGTCGGATGTGGTCTTCGGGGGTGGGATCGGTCATTCTATTCGGGTCTCCATGAGGGAGCGGTACGAACGCCAGTTCTCGACGAGGTCCTTCTCTGCCTGGGTAAGGTCCAAGCCATACCTTCCCTTCGGGTTGCTGGGGTCCTCAAGCTCTTCGATTTGGTGAGGGGGGTCTCTCCAGAAACGGTGGACATGGAGGTGGCCGTGAGCGGTGTCGTACCGTAGAACTTCGATCCATTGGCCCTGGATGCGGGCTCGATAGTTCGCGGTGAAGTCCACGACGGTGCCGTGCTCGACATCCACGGTAATATCGACCCGGTCATGAGGTGTGATATAGTGCTCGTACTCCCGTTCACTTGACACATCACATCATATGACTGTGGATGGCATACTATATAGGGTTTGACCAAAGGACACAACACCCTCCAACGTTCCACGCGGATACAAGGACCCTTTCACCACACCCGGCCCCGTCGAAATCGAGGAGAAGATCTCTTCACGGACAGCGGCGCGTCGAGACGACCTCCCCATTGTCATGGTACACGATACCCCCACACCAAGAAAAAGCCCCTGAGCATCCGAACCGAACACGCACCATTCAAACCCCCCAACCCCCTAACCACCCGCCACGATGGGCCGCCGCACCAAGATCCTCGCCACGCTTGGCCCCAAAAGCAACGACCCTGACACCATCCACGCCATGGCCCAAGCCGGCATGGACGCCGCCCGGCTCAACTTCAGCCACGGCACCCACCAAGACCACGCACGCCTAGCAAACCACGTCCGAAACGCCGCCGAAACCATCGGACACCCCATCAGCATCGTGCAAGACCTCCAAGGCACCAAGATCCGCCTCCGCAAACTCGAAAACGACGAAACAACCCTCGAAGAAGGCCACGAGGTCACCATCACCGCCAACGACCAACCCGGAACCCAGGACCACCTCACCGTCGACGACGAACGCCTCCTCGACGCCCTCCAACAAGGAACAACCATCCTCCTTGGCGATGGCGAAGTCGAACTCGAAGTCCTCACCGCCGAACCCCAACAAGCCACCGCCCGCGTCACACAAGGCGGCCCCATCTCCACCGGGAAAGGCATCACCGCCCCCGGCATCGAACTCCCCGGCGGCCTCACCGAGAAAGACCAACAAGACCTCAACGCCGGACGCAAAATCGGCGTCGACTACGTCGCCGTCAGCTTCGTCGCCCACGCCCACGACATCGCAGACGTCAAAGAATTCCTCGCCGCACGCGGAGAAGACACCCCCGTCCTCGCCAAGATCGAACGCAAAAGCGCCCTCGACAACATCGAACACATCGCCGACGTCAGCGACGGCATCATGGTCGCCCGCGGCGATTTAGGCATCGCGCTCCCCCCCGAAACCGTGCCCGTCGCCCAAAAGAAAATCCTCCGCACCTGCCAACAAAAAGGCGTCGTCAGCATCACAGCAACGCAAATGCTCGGCAGCATGGTCAACGCCAAACGCCCCACGCGCGCCGAAACCAGCGACGTCGCCAACGCCATCCTCGATGGAAGCCAAGCCATCATGCTCAGCGGCGAAACCGCCATCGGCATCGACCCACCCCACGCCATCGAAACCATGGCCCGCATCGCTCAAGAAACCGAAACCGCCATCCAAACCGGGCAACTCGAACGCGAACCCACACACGCCGCGCAACCCGACGGAACCCGCGAAGACGCCATCGCACACGCCGCCGCCGTCCTCGCCACCG
>PWVY01000335.1 GCA_003561665.1 Thermoplasmata archaeon | reverse complement strand
GCCACCACGAACATGACCAACGTCAACATCCGCCCTGAACGCTCATCCAACCCCCCATCCAACCCCTCCTCCCCCGCCGGCACCGGTTCGTCATCCACCCGAACACCTCCCGTCACCAAGAAATGCACATGCGGCACCCACGCATCCGCACGATCCAACACCACAACCCCCAACGCGAACCCCACAAAAACGGGGAAAAGCCCCCCCACCTCCACGCCAGGCAACAACAAACTCGTGAAACTCGCGGTCAACATCACGCCCGCCGCGAACCCCAACGCGCCATCCAACGCCCGAACCGACGGATCCCGCCATACCAACACCCCCAACGCCCCCACGAAGTTCAACCCCGCGATGAACAAACCCCCCACAAGCCCCATCCACACCACCTCTCCCCCTGTTAACCCAACGAACCCCTCCACCAGTGCATCGCTCACCATCACGCGTGACCCCCGCGAGCTCCACGCTCAACGCTGATCATGCACAACGATCACCGAACCCTTCCCTGAACCCTTAACCCCTACGTCTTAGGCGTTCTTCTCGAACCTTCGCAACCTGCTGATCACAGGACGGTACGCAGCCTTCCTCAACAGCAACCCCCAATGGCCCCCGAACCGCAAACGGAAGTTCTCCGCCCCCTCCAAACGAGCATTGCCATACGGGATCACCAACGAATCACGCGACGCGTACACGTTCACGAACGGCACATCCAACGGTTCCGCTCCCAGAGTCTCCAAGAAGGATGACCCCGGCAACATCTGACGACACGCCGGACGAACCAACGCCGCCACCGCGCTAAGCGTTCCATGATGAGGCGTCCCCAACGTCGCGCACACCCCCACCTCCGCGTCACCCCCCATCGTTTGCACGTACGTCCGCATCACCAAACCCCCCAAACTATGGCCCACCAAATGCACACGATCCGCGCCCGTAGCCTCCTTGATCGCTTCCACCCGATCCTCCAACATCCGAGCCGACTCATGAATATCCTGCAAACCAAGCCACGGGAACGACATCGCGAAAACCGGGTACCCCTCCCGCTCCAACCTGCGGCGGAACACGTTCCAATACACGACATCCTGGCCTGAGAACCCAGGCGTCAACAACACAGGGGTCCCCTTCGCGGACGCACGAGCCACGCGAACAACCACGAACAAGGGATAAAAACGCGTATCGGTTTTTCCTCGCTCCCCCAACCGAGACCACCCCTCTCCTCCCACGTTACATTCATCCCACGATGGCTCTTTGGGTCCTTCATGCCCTCGAAGGTGCGCGCCCCGGACCCGGAAGGGGACGGCGTCGTCTGGGTCCCCTCGGACGAGTACGTCGAGAACGCGAACGTGACCCGGTTCATGCGCGAGCATGGCATCGACACGCTCGAAGAACTCCTCAACCGCTCCAGGGAAGACATCGAATGGTTCTGGGGCGCCATAGAGGAACACCTCAACATCGAATGGTTCCAAGACTACAACCAGGTCCTCGACGCCAGCGAAGGAAAACAGTGGGCCCGCTGGTACACCGGCGGCGAAACCAACATCGCGCACAACTGCCTGGACCGATGGGCCGAGAAAACCCCCGAAGCACGCGCCATCGTGTGGGAAAGCGAGACCGGGAACGTAGAGCACTGGAGCTACCTCAAACTTCAACGCGAAACCAACCGCATCGCGAACGCCCTCGAAGAGCAAGGCATCCAGGAAGGCGACGCGGTCGGCATCTACATGCCCATGGTGCCCGAAACCGTTGCCGCCACCCTCGCCATCGCGAAGATCGGAGCCATCTTCATCCCCCTGTTCAGCGGGTTCGGAGCCGACGCCATCGCCACGCGCCTCAACGACGCGCAAGCGAAGATACTCATCACCGCGGACGGGTTCCGACGCGGCGGGAAACCTGTTCGCATGAAACCCACCGTCGACGAAGCCCTCGAGAGGGCCCCCAGCGTGGAGCGCGTCCTCCTCCACGAGCACCTCGGCATCGAGGTCCCCATGCGGCCCACGCGCGACTTGACGCTCGCAGAGGTCACCATCGACAAGCCGCCCACGTACGAAACCCGCTCCCTGGACAGCGAACACCCCTGGATGGTCATCTACACCAGCGGGACCACAGGCAAGCCCAAAGGCGCGGTGCACGTGCACGGCGGGTTCCTCGTGAAGATCATGCAAGAGGTCCACCACCAATGCGACATCGGGCAAGACGACCTCCTGTACTGGATCACGGACATGGGATGGATCATGGGCCCGTGGATGGTCGTCGGTGGCCTCGGCCTTGGAGCCAGCATCCTTCTCTACGAAGGCTCGCCCATGCACCCGAACCCCGGGCGCGTCTGGGAGCTCGTGGAACGCCACGGTGTCAACGGTTTGGGCGTCTCACCCACATTCATCCGCGCCATCATCCCCGAAGGAGACGACTGGGTCACAAGCCATGACGTCACGAGCCTCCGCACCATCGGCTCCACCGGTGAACCCTGGAACCCTGAACCCTACCAATGGTTGCTCGAAACCGTCGGGAACGGGGAGGTGCCCATCATCAACCTCAGCGGAGGCACTGAAGTGGGAGCCTGCTTCCTTTCCCCTCTCCCCATCACGCCGCTGAAACCCTGCTCGCTTGGACACCCCTCGCTTGGGATGGTCACGGAAGTCGTGGACGAGAACGGAGATCCCGTCGAGGAAGGAACCGTGGGCGAGTTGGCCTGCACCCAACCCTGGCCGGGCATGACGCGCGGCCTCTGGGAGGCCCCAGAGCGCTACGAGGAGGCCTACTGGTCCCGATGGGACGACGTGTGGGCGCATGGCGATTGGGCCAGCGTCGACGAGGACGGGTACTGGTTCCTGCATGGTCGATCCGATGACGTGATCACGGTCGCCGG
>PWVY01000238.1 GCA_003561665.1 Thermoplasmata archaeon | reverse complement strand
TCATCAGGAGGAAGGCGCCCATGGGAACGTTGAAGGCTTCCTGTGCGGCGGCGTCGATGGTGGGGATGTCCGCGACGTTTTCGTCGAGGAGGCGTACGGCTTCGTTGACCCAGGGGACGAAGAATCGGTTCACGCAGAACCCGGGGCTGTCGTCGGTTTCGACGACGGGTTTACCGATGGCGTGTCCAAAGCGGATCAGGTCCTCGTGCACTTCGGGCGCGGTTTCGTCGGTTACGACGATCTCGAGGAGCTTGTTGATGTGGGCGGGGAAGAAGAAGTGCAGGCCTCCGAAGCGATGGGGTCGGTCGGTTGCATCGGCGATGTCCTTGACGCGCAGGGAGCTGGTGTTCGTAGCCAGGATCGTGTGCTCAGGGGCGAACTCGTCGACCTCGCTGAAGACCTCTTGTTTGAGGTCGAGGTCTTCAGGGATGGCTTCGATGACGAGGTCCGCATCTTGGACGGCGGTTTCGAGGTCGGTGGTGGTGTGGATGCGGGCGAAGATGGCGTCGACGGCTTCTTGCGTGGTTTTCCCTTGTTCGATGCGTTTTTGGAGGGGTTCTTTGAGGTGCTTGATCCCGCTTTCGAGGTAGGATTCTTCGATGTCTCGGAGGGTGACGTGGAGGCCGGATTGGGCGCAGGCTTGCGCGATGCCTGCTCCCATGGTGCCGGCACCGAGGACGGCCACTTTCTGGATCATGTGTGGTGCAACGCGGGGGTGGTGGAAAAGGTTGCGACCCTGGAGCGGATGGCAACGAGAGGGTTGTATGACCGAAACGATATTAGAGGGGGCTAACTTTCTTGGCTTCGTGACATCGATGACGAGAGAAGCGAAGCCCACGCCAAGGACATGGGCCCTTTGTGCAAGCCTTGTCGCCCTTGTGCTTGTGACCGGTTGCGTCGGCCTTGGGGAGGACCCCGGCGAGGTGGGGGGCATGACCGATGAAGCCCCGGACGAGTTGACGTTCGCTGCGACGGTCCGGGATGACCCCGACGAGGTCGCCCAAGATTGGGCGCCCCTGGCGGAATGGGTCGAGGATGTCACCGGCGTGCCCGCAAGCATCGTGCCCGTGCAGGACGACAGCGCAGCCCTGGCCGCGATCGCCACGGGGCACGTGGATGCGGCCCTTCTCAGTGGAGGCCCCGCATGGGTCGGATGGCAAACCCACGGCCTCGAGGTGCTCGTCGCTGAAGCGAACGAGGACGGCGAGACGTTCTACACCGCGTCCATGTGGGTCCGTGCCGACAGCGGCATCGAGACCCTTGAGGATCTCGAAGGCGTCACAAGCTGCCATACAGGGGACCTCAAAGGCGCCGGCATGCTCACCCCCATGGCGCATCTCGCTAACGAGTGCCTGATCGACCTGGACGCGTACGGCGATGACGTCACGGCCGTTCGAGCCGCCGTTGAAGAGTTCTTCGACAACCCCCGCATCGGTGGCGGGTACATCGGCGCTCTTGAATGCCTCTCTCGGGGTCAAGGCGACGTTGCGTTCGTACGCGATACGACGCCCGAGACCTATTGCACCGGCGAGGATGCACGGGACTGGTGTCTGGACATGGACGAATACGAGCTCTTGGAGGCGCATACGCGCGTTCCCAGCCACCCCGTCATGGTCGATCCCGAGGCGCCCGTGCAAACGCTCGCATTGCTGCAGTATGCGCTCTTGGAACTCAACAACCACGAGGAAGGTCACGCCATCCTTGAGGAGCTCTTCGATGATGTCCGGATCGTGCCTTCCAACGCTCAAGAGCACCTTGGCCCGTACGGCGAGCAACTGGAAGCCCTCCCCGGGATCCAGGATCACATCATGCAGTGACCCGGCCTGCCTGATGCCGCTTTAAACGAAGGGTGGGTTCGAGAAGATGTACCAGAACGCTAGGAACGAGAAGAACGTCGTGATGCCGGTCGTGGCGATCTCCTTGAACCCCCACTCGGGTGGCTTGATACCGCTGGCCTGGTAAAGGTACGGAGCGCTTAGCAGGCCAGCTCCAAGCACCGCCCATCCGATGCGGCCGGTCACATCCATCTGGGTCTGGATGGCCACCGTTACGGCCGCGAGGAAGATGCCAAGGCCCGTATCGACGACAGCGCGCTTGCCTTTGAGGACCTCTTCGACCTTGTACTCGACCTCGTCGAAGTCCGGCTCGGGGAGCGTGATCTCCTCCCGCTCCTCACCTTTGCTCTTCGAGGTCTTCTTGGCGCTCACGCGGCGGGCATGCGGATGCCTTGTTTAAGGCTCTTGCCCGTTCACCTTGGCGCGGAGGATATGGGAGGGCCTCACGTGACAAGGCGAGCCATGTGTGCAGGGCAACCCTTTTGTGGAGGTGTGCTTGTGCCGAGTTTAGGCCTCCCTAAACAAGGGGTCTGTTCCTCGCCTTGGAGCCCTTCACGATGAGTCAAGCACCTCTGATCCGTTGCGACGAGCTCGCCGTCGGGTACAACGGCACCGCCGTTCTCGACGATATCTCGTTCGAGGTCGCCGCCGGTGAAACCCTTGCCCTGGTGGGACGAAGCGGTTGCGGCAAGACGACCTTGTTGAAGACGCTGGCCGGCATCCTCGACCCGTTGGAAGGAGAGGCGCTCGTCTTAGGGTCGCATCTTCCAGATCCCCCTCCGGCGGGGCAGCTGGGGTATATCCCTCAAAGCCTGGGCCTTGTGATGCATGGCACGGTCCTCCGCAACGTGCTCAACGGCACCTTGGCTGATCTGGGACCTGTGCGTAGCGTGTTGGGCAGTTTCCCTCCCGGAGCGAAGGAGGAGGCGCTTGCCGCGTTGGAGACGGTCGGGTTGGGGGATCTTGATGCGGTTCGCGTGAGCGAGCTTTCGGGGGGTCAGCGTCGTCGCGTGGCTATCGCGCGT
>PWVY01000113.1 GCA_003561665.1 Thermoplasmata archaeon | reverse complement strand
GATCCCGGTGGGGGCGTTCTCCCAGACGCCTTGGAAGCGTTCGGTCAGGTCTTGGGCGAAGGGGGGGTCGTGGACGAAGAGGAAGGCGAAGTAGCGTTCGGGGTCGAGGGGGTTCTTGACGGCGAGGGTGACGCCGTCGCCGTCGATGACGGTGAAGGGGATGACTTCTTGGGAGCTTAGGCGTACGCGGAGGCCTTCTCCAAGGTGGGGGCCGAGCAGGGAGAGGATCTTCCCGGCGAAGGGGCTTTGGAGGGCTCGGTCGAGTTCGTCGCTTGGGAGGACGGCGCGGACTTGCACGCCTCGGTCGACGGCTTTGGAGAGGGCGCGGAAGACCTCGACATCTTCGGGTTGGAGTTTGAACTCGGAGCGGAGGCTGATGTCGATGGTTTCGCGGGCGCGGGAGAGTTGCGTGGCTAGGAATGCGCGGCCGGTTTCTTCTCCGATGCTGACGTTGAAGACGGGGCGGGGTTCTTGTTGGGCTTTGGGTGCAAGCTCGTTTTCGAGGCGGGCGGCTTCGCGGGTCATTTGGTCGAAGCGTCGGTCGAGTTCGACGCGTTTGTTGGAGAGCAAGTCGTCGAGGGCGATGCTGGGTTGCCTTGCTTGGAAGCGTTTGGGGCGTCCTTGGAGGATCTTGACCATGCCTTTGTCGTTGAGGGCGTGGAGGGCATCGTAGATGCGGCCGGTGGGGACGTCGGCTCGTTTGGCGGTTTCGCGGGCTTCGAGGGGGCCGCTGCCTAGGAGGGCGACGTATACGCTGGCTTCGTATTGGGTGAGTCCGAGACCTTTGAGGGTGTCCACCGGCTCCATAGAACAACTCCAGAGTTGTTTCTATGTATGAAGGCTATGGGTTGGTGAGGGCTTCTTCGACGCGTTGGGTGAAGGTTGCAAGGGCGTCGTCTTCGCCGTCGGCGAGGTGCGTGGTGGGCGTGGTGGCTGCGACGAGGTTGAAGGCGAAGGGGCTGGGGGCGGGGAGGCCGCGTTGGAACCGGATGTTGGCTTGTCGAGAGATGAAGCGGAAGAGGTAGGCATGCGCGTTCTTGTAGTCAAGGGCGTCTTGCAGGATCTCGCGGTAGGTTTCCTTAAGGATGGGTGAGTCGGGGTGGTTGCGTTGGAGGTTTCGGAGGAGTTGTCGCGCCGTGGCGTTTTGGCGGCCGACGCTGATCTTCGTTCCCATGTAGTTGCGGAGGATCATGAACGAGCGCGCTGCGACGTAGCGGAACCTTCGTCGTAGGAGTTCAGCGTCGTCGATGGCTTCATGGAGCTCGTCGGCCAGGTCGACGAGGAAGAGGCTGCGAACTTCCTGGTTGGTGAGTTTCCGCCGGGGGGGGAGCGTCAGGACGAGCCCGTAATCGTTGACCATCCAGGGGATGCGTTCGTTCTTGTTCTTCTCGATCCGGTGGGCGAAAGCGCGGGCAAGGGCTTCGTTCGCGCGGCGTCCGATGGGCGTGTGGAAGACGTAGCGGGTTCGCCCGTCGTCGGTTTGGTGTTCTTCGACGAGCGCGTCGTTGGGTCCAGGGATGCCGACGTATGCGAGTTGTGTCCGGTGGTAATCGACGAGGGCTTCTGCGACGTGAGGGGGGGCTTGGTGTTCTTCTTCCAGGTACGCTTGCGCGGTTTTGGCGCCTTTCTTTTGGATGATGTCGGCGAGGTCGCGCCGGAAAGTTGCCACGCGTTGAGCCATCTCGAAGGAGAGGGGGAGGGATTCGCTGAACCATCGGGGTACGGTGGGTCGCTGCTCGCCGGCGGGTTCGACGCGTGCTTTCACGGGGCTGGCGCCTCGGTACTCCCAGGCTGTGCCTCCCAACGAGAACACGTCCCCTTTGCTGAGGCCCTCGAGGAACTCCTCATCGATGGTTCCTACGGGCTCGTCCCCGCTTTTTACGGTCATCTGTGTGCTATCCGGGATGGTGCCAATGTTCATGTAGTAAATCGGCCGCGTTTTCCGACCTCTGCGCCCGAACCGGCCTTCCTTTTCGTCCCACCACAGTTTGGGGTAGACGTTTTGATCGTTAAGATCGCTGCTGGAGAGATAGGATAGGCAGGCTTCGAAATCCTCGCGGGGGAGATTTTGGTATGGTTCTGCTTGCGTGATGGTCCTGTAGGCTTCATCGACGGGCCATACACGTTCAAGCCCCATACCGACCAAGTGTTGACAAAGCACGTCCAGACAGTTCGTCGGGATGGAGAGTTCGTCAAGGTCGCCTCTTCGTGCTTGGCTGGCGATGACGGTGCATTCGACGAGGTCGTCACGGTCGAGCGCGACGAGGGCGCCCTTGCTTTCCGCATGCAGGCGGTGACCGCTTCGCCCGATGCGTTGGAGCGCCCTTGCGACGCTCCGCGGGGAGGAGAGGAGCACGACGAGGTCCACGCTCCCGATGTCGATGCCGAGTTCGAGGCTCGTGCTCGTCACGACGGCGGACAGGTGGCCTTCACGAAGGGCCTCCTCGACCGTTAGGCGTTTCTCCTTGCTCATGGATCCATGATGGGCGCCGATCTTGTCCTCGTAAGCGTCGGGGTATCGCTCGGTGAGGTTGTTCACGACGCGCTCTGTTCCTGCCCGGGTGTTGGTGAACACGATCGTGGTGTCGTGTTGTTGGATGAGGTCATGGAGGTCCTCGTAGAGGGGGTCCACGGGGGCGTGTTGCGGCGTGTTGGCGATGTTCTCGACTGGGCAGAGGATCTCCACGTTCACGTCTTTGGTGTAGGTGACATCCACGACGCGGCAGGGTCGATGCTCTCCGTCTTTCGAGCGCCCGGCGAGGTACCCTGCGATGCGTTCGAGGGGATGGATGGTTGCGGACAGACCGATGCGGACGGGGCCTGGAGGTGGGTTGGTCGCCGTTGCATCTGGCTTGGGGCCTTGTGGTGGTGGAGCGGGGTGTGGGGCTTTGGCTTGGGTCCGTTGGATGCGGGCGGTGAGGCGTTCGAGGCTTAGCATGAGGTGCGTGCCGCGTTTGTTCTCCGCAAGGCTGTGGACCTCGTCGACGATGATCCATCGAACGCGGGTGAGGTGCTCGCTGAAGGTGGGTGCGTTGAGGACGATCCCAAGCGTCTCGGGCGTCGTGATGAGGATGTGGGGGGGCTTCTTCGTCATCTTTTGGCGTTCGTATTGGCTTGTATCCCCCGTGCGAACCCCCACGCGGATTTTGTCGGCGTCGTAACCGGCCTCGTCGAGTTCCTTGCGGATCCCCGCCAGGGGGGCTTGGAGGTTGTTCTCGATGTCGTTGTTGAGGGCTTTCAGGGGAGAGACGTAGAGGACGTAGCCCCGATCGTCGAGGTCTCCTTTCTTGGCTTCTCGGGCAAGTTCGTTGATGGCGGCAAGGAAGGCGGAGAGTGTTTTCCCGGTGCCTGTCGGGCTTGAGATGAGCACGTTGTTACGCTCGTGGATCTCGTTGACGGCGTATCGTTGGGGGGGCGTGAAGGCCTCGAAGCGTTTCTTGAACCATGCTTCCACTTCGGGCTCTAGTATGTCGAAGAGTTCGGCATCGCTGCGGGGGGTTGCTTCTTGGATACGTGGAGACGCGGCTTGTTGGCCCACGGCCCTCGCCCAACAAGAGGACTGCCTGAAAGGCTTTGCGGCCTTGGCCTTCGAGGTTTCGAGTGCGGGATTGGAAGGGTTAAGGTCCTTGTCGGAGTGCTAAGTGGCATGATGGAAGCCCCGCGCGTGCCGGAGACCCCAGCAGAAAGCGTACGCATCCTGCAAGCAAGTCAAGCCGATCAGTTGAGGTCCGATGAGGTGGCCATCGTCGTGGATGTGCTGCGGGCGACGAGCACCATCGCGGTCGCGATGGAGAACGGAGCCGTTGCGGTGCACCCGGTGACGTCGGTGGAGGCAGCCCGTCAGCGAGGCGAGGAGATCGATGGGGCGGTGTTGGTGGGGGAGCGGGATCGGGGTCGGTTGGAGGGGTTCGTGGATAATTCTCCTGCGAAGCTTGCGGGCATGGACCTTGGGGGTCGCGAGGTTGTCTTGACGACCACGAACGGGACGGGTGCTTTGGTGGCTGCTGAAGGTGCAGGGCGCGTTCTGGCGGGGGGGTTGGTGAACGCAAGCCGCGTCGCGAGGGAGGTGGCTGGAGAGCGGGTTGCTTTGGTGGCGGCGGGGTGGAGAGGGGATCCTGCCAGGGATGACGATGTTTGCTGTACGTTCCTGGCGGCCTTGTTGAGGGGTGAGAGGGTGAGCGTAGAGGAGACGGTTTCGGCTTTAGAGGAGAGTACGAGCGCTGTGAAGCTTAGGGAAGCGGGGAAGGGGGCGGATGTGGATGCTTGTTTGAGCGTGGACACGGCGCCCGTTGTGCCCGAGTTGGATGGTGCACGGTTGATCCCGGTGTGAACGGATCGGGTGGGTTTTGCCGTGGGTGAGGACGTGCCCGGTCGCGTGGTTTCGACGAGCGTGTTTGGTCACGAGGAGCGGTTCGCTCGTGCGCATTTGCCTGGGACCTGCTTGCTTGAGGATTCTCTATCTTCTCAAGTCGCCAGGGCGCATGCGGATGCTCGCGTTTTGACGGTGATGATCCATGATCACGTTGAGGTGGAGGCCTTGGAGGTCTTCAGGGCGTTGGAGGGCATCGTTACGCGTTCTGATGGTTTCGATCATCTACCCTTGAGGTGGATGAGGGAGAACGGGGTTCGAGGGTACCATCTTGGGGGGTACGCGACGGAGAGCGTGGCGCATCATGCGTTGATGTTCATGTTGATGTTGCTCCGGCGGGTCCCGGAGGCGGGTGGCGTTGTTGGGGGAATGTCCCCGGTTTGGGATCGGTCTTCGTTGATGGGGCGTCATTTGGAGGATGTGACGGTGGGCGTGCTGGGGGTGGGGCGGATTGGGAGCAAGGTGGCGTCGTTGGTGTCAGGGCTTGGGGGTCGCGTGGTGGGGTTCGATATCGACCCTGATCCGCGGTTGGAGGTTCTGGAGGGGTTCCGGTTCGTGTCATCGTTGGATGCGTTGTTGGAGCGGAGTGACGTGCTTTCCTTGCATGTTCCTCTTGATTCGTCCACGCGGGGGTTGATCGGGGACGAGGCGTTGGCGATGTTGCCGGAGGGGGCGTGCTTGGTGAACACGGCGCGTGGAGGCATCGTGGATCATGATGCCGTCGTCGAGGCGTTATGGGCGGATCGGTTAGGGGGGTACGCGACGGATGTGTTGCCCGGGGAGCCTACACCGCCGGACTTGGAGAGGTTAGCGGGGTTGGAGCGTGTGGTTGTGACGCCGCACCTGGCGGCGTATGATGAGCGAACGGTGGATGCTCGATACGCGAGGACGGCCCGCATCGTGGACGCTTTGGTGACGGGAGAAGGGGGAAGTGTGGAGAATCTGCGCGTGGTTTGAGGGCAAGGAGAGGGAGATCCAGAGGTTAGAGGGGAGAAAGGAGGCCTACGGGGCGCATGGCCCCGTAGGCTTGCCGCCCGTGCGCCGGGTCACGCTGGTGGGGTTATCGCGATCGCTTGGTTGCAAGGGCGATGCCTGTGAGCCCCGCGAGCATGGCGAGGAGGCCCGGTGCGGGAACGTCGTCCGTGTCGAAGGTGCGTGCGTCGTCTTCGTCAACCTCCGCGAGCGAGGCGCCGATCAAGGCGTTGTGTTGAACGATCTCGCCTTGGTCGTAGCTTAGGGCCACAAGCTCGCCGACGTCGGCATCGTCTGTTGGTGTGGGTTGCGTCATCTCGACGGGTGTTGCGTCATCGTTGATGGTTGCCTCGTTGTTCCAGGCAAGGGCCAGGTCCACGGTGATGTCGTCGTACGTTTGCGTGGATTTGAGGGCCTCGTTCTCGATGTCGATCGTTTCGATGGCCTCGTTGGCTTCCATCACGAGGGCCAAGCTCGTATCCTCTGCTTGGTAGGGGTAGTCGTTGACGTGGAAGGTGACGAGGGCTTGCAGGGGTCCAACGTCTTGGCCGTTGTAGGTTGCTTGTTGGCCAAAGGCGACGAGTTCGATCGTCACGTTTCGTTCATCGAGCGTGGGCAGTTGGGGTTGCTCTAAGTCTTGGTCGGGGAGCGGGAGGTCCGGTTGCTCACCCGGGAAGATGGCTTGAGCCGTGATGAGGACGCCTTCGGTGTCGCCATCGTCCGCACTGATGTTCTCTTCCTCGATGGGGGCCCATTGGAGGGTGCCGTTGGCTTCAGCGCTCACGTTCTCGGATTCGTCAGCGATGTTCCAGGCGCTTACGGTGGTTGCGTTGTCGGTGAACGCGGTCGCGTTGTCGTTGGCACGGTACTCGATGAGTTGGTGGAGGGTCACGTTCACGTCGAGGTCCTGGGCTTGTTCGTCCGTGGAGAGGTTCGTGGCAAGGAATCCTTGCGTTGTGTCGAGCGTGACCGTTACGGTCGCGGTCGTTTCGTTCATGTTGCCTTCGAGAAGGATCTCGGCTCGGTCGTGTTCGACGGTGGTTTCGACGCCGTTTTCAGCGGTGACGGCTTGTGCCGAGCCAAGGGGGGCGATCAGGAGGACCAGCGCGGTTACGAGCGTTGCGGTGTTTCGCATGGTGGCTCACCACCTTGTGCGTGTCCGCATCGAGTACTTAATGGCTATCGTGCAAGCGTCGAAAAATAGTACGAACTTCGAAAAGAGGGCTGATCAAACGTCAGCCCTTCTTTCTAGCATTTCATCTTGCTAGAGGCGTAACCTCCCACGAGGAGGGTGTTTTTTCCCACGGCATAACGTGGCGTGCAATGGTGTGGTTGGGTTAGTCGTTGAACTCGGTGTACCCGCACCGTCCGCACGCGCTTCGGTCCTTGTGCTCGGCCAGGAAGACGCCGTCACCGCACTTGGGGCAGGGTTCCCGCGTACGGATGAGTTCGTCGCCTTCGACCTTGTAGAGTTCGCGCTTCGTCATGGTTAGGCCTCCGTGAGGTTGTTGCGTTCGAGGAGGTATTGGGATTCGATGCGTCGAGCCTCCTCGGCGCTTTCGTAGATCTTGGCATATCCGCGCGTGGAGGCGCGACCGAATTCGGATTCAAGGCGGTCGATGATCGTGCTCTCGGGGTCCCCGCCGATGTAATCGGCGATGAGGTTGCGAACGCTGTCGCGTTCGGGGGTTTTTTCCCCGGGATGGTGGAGCACGAACTCCACCTCGATCCGGTTCATGAGAGGGTTCTCGCGTTGGGCTTTCTCTTCGATATCCATTTCAGACGACCTCCATATGAGCGAGCAGTGTTTCTGCTCGCTCTCGGGTGATCTGATCGACCGTGACGATGACGGCGCCTTCGTCGGGTTGACCGTACACGACGGTAGCGTCGTCGGGAGCGTGAACGATGCAGGCGAGCGTGGCGAGGTCTTCTTCACCTTCCACGCGTATGAGGATTGGTTCAGGGTTCTCGTACGCGTCCTCGATGGCTTCCCAGAGTTCGCGCGTGATCTTGGCGGGGGGATTCTTCACGCGGACCGTTGCTGTGCCCTGTGGAACTTCGAGCGCGGGGGCTTGCTCGGTACGTTTTGTTTTGCCATCAACGATCATGAGGTCAGGAACAAGCCCTTCTTCCAGGGCGTCCTTCGTGACGACATCGCCTACGGTCGCGAAGTTCTCTTCGCCCAGGTGCTCGGCGAGGGGCCCTGTGGTGATGGGGCCAAACGGGTCTTTGAGTTCGCTTCGTAGCTCCTGGGGGAGAGTGTACATCAGCGCACCTTGAGCGCGTATTTGCCCGCCGTATCAATCGTCATCTTCTCTGCGATGATGCTTTTCTCCGGTTCTCGAACGATGACGTACCCAAGGAAATCGCCGCTTAGATCATCGCTATGGCATGCTGGGCATTCGGACTCTGTCGTGATCGTGTGACAGGCTCGGCAGGCTTGTTCATTGCTCATGCCTTGGCCTCCTGCGCCTGGGCCTCGTCGTCTTCGGCTTCAGCGTCAGGATCGAAGGGGTCTAAATCGAGTTCTTCAAGGATCTCTGTCGTCCCGACAGCAGTGTCGATCTCGACATCGAACTCCTCTTCCATCCATTCGAACTTGCCTAGACCGTCCTGTCGCATGGTGAGGCCGATGCGGCTCTCGCGGGGGCTTGATTCATTGAGGCTTACAGTGACGAGGCGGGCTCGTACTTTGTCGCCGAGACTGAGTGATCGGTCGGTTTCTTTCCCGACGAGGCGTTGGTTACCGAGGTCCACGTTGAGGTAATCGTTGAGGATCTGGGACATGTGGAGCAGGCCGTCTAGGGGGCCAAAGCGTAGGAATGCTCCGAACTCGGCGACTTCGCAGATGGTGCCTTCTACGAGTTCTCCAACCTCGGGTTTGAAGGCGAGGGCCTTGAAGCGCACGCGTTGGTACACGCCACCATCTCCGTGGATGATGCGTCCGGGTCCTTCGCGTTCGACGTCCGTGGCCATCACGAGGAACCCGCGTTCTTTGGAGAGGCGGCCTTCGAACGTTCGCCAGACGAGCTCTTGGACGACCTCCTCAGGGTCTCGGTTGAGATCATCGGGAGGGATGCGGACCGTGTCCTGGATCTCGGTCAACCAGTACATCGGTTAGACACCGTCGTTGAAGGGGAAAGCCGTGTTGGTGTTCGTGGGGCCAGCTTGGTCGTGGGTTGAGCGCGTCGTCAAGATCCGCGTTTTCGAGCGCGGTGAGGGGTTGGATGCGTTCATCAGCGTCACCAGGAGGGTGCCCAAGCTGGGCTGGACGCCGCCATAAGACAGGTAGTATATAAGCGGGGAGGGTGGGCTGGTTGGAGCGGGGAGGCCATGGGCCCAGGGGCGCCGTGATGGTGATGGGCGTAATCGTTTCTGAGGGGAGCTTGTTCGGGGTATGATGCCAGGCACGCCGACGGGTTTGTTCACGGATCTGTACGAGTTCGCGATGGCCCAGTCGTATTTGGAGCATGGTATGCTTGGGGAGGCGTCGTTCGATCTGCATTTTCGTGAGCTGCCTTCGAACCGAGGGTACGCGGTGAGCGCGGGGGTAGACCACGCGTTGGAACGTTTGGACCGGTTCCGTTTCGATGAAGGGATGCTTTCGTTCTTGGAGGATCAGGGGTTTTCGGAGGATCTTTTGGATGCGTTGGGGGGGTTGCGGTTGGCGGATGAGGTGGAGGTTCGGGGTATCCCGGAGGGGCGCGTGGTTTTCCCGTACGAGCCGGTGTTGGAGGTCACAGGACCGTTGCCGTGGGCGCAGTTGGCGGAGACGGTTTTGTTGAACGCCGTGCATTTGGGGATGGTTGTGGCCAGCAAGGCGGCGCGGTGTTGGTATGCTGCTTGCCTGGGGGATGGGGAGGTTCCTGCTTTGGTGGATTTCGGGGCTCGGCGTGCACATGGTGTGGATGCGGCGCTTGAGGCGTCTCGCGCTGCGTACATGACCGGCTTCGAGGGAACGAGCTTGGTGGAGGCCGCGCGGGCATTCGGGATCCCGTGTTTTGGGACGATGGCGCATAGTTACGTGCAGGCGTTTGATAGCGAGGTGGAGGCGTTGGAGGCGTTTGCGTCGTCGTTCCCAGAGGGGACGACCTTGTTGGTCGATACGTACGATACGTTGCAGGGGGTTGAGCGGGCTTGCGATGTAGCCCGAGGGCTGGCTGATGAGGGAGGATCGTTGGGTGGGGTTCGGCTCGATTCGGGGGATCTTGGTGCGTTGGCTCGTGGTGTGCGGGATCGTTTGGATGCTTGGGGGCTTGAGGATGTGAGCGTGTTCGTGAGCGGGGGGTTGGATGAGGACGGTATCGCGTCTTTGGTGGAGGAGGGGGCACCGATCGATGGGTTCGGTGTGGGGTCACGGTTGGTGACGGGGATGGGGGCTGTGACGTGGGATCTGGTGTACAAGTTGGTGGTGTACGAGAGGGAGCCGGTTACGAAGCTGTCGGAGGGGAAGCGGATCTTGCCGGGGCGCAAGCAGGTGTTCCGTCGAAGGGATGAGGGGGGGCGGTTGGTGGGGGATGTGTTGGTGGCGCTTGGGGAGGAGGGGGATGGGGAGGCGTTGATGGTTCCGTTGGATCCCAGCGCTGCGGGGGGTAGGTTGGAGGCTGCGCGGGAGAGGTTCTTGGAGGAGTTCGAGATGTTGCCGGATCGGTTTAAGGCCCTGGAGGATCCGGCCGTGTACGATGTGGAGCGGTCAGAGGGTTTGAGGAGCGCCGAGGAGGAAGCCGTGAAGCACGCGGGTGGATGATGCGGGAGGGTCGTCTTGGTGGGTCACCCGGCGGTTGTTTCGATCGTGTCGAGGACGCCGTTGAGGAGGGTGTCGTCGTCCTCTGTGGTGGTGTTGTCGCCTGCACCGCTGTCGGGCTCTTCAGTGTCGTCGTTCTCGTCCGAGTCTTCTTCTGATGATGCGGTGTCGTCTTCGTCCCCCTGATCCTCCGTGTCTCCGTTCGAGGGGGTGTCCTCGTCGTCTTGGGTGGTTGTCGATGATGTTTCGTTCTGTTCTGTCTCGGTGTCGTTGGAGGGTGCCTCCTCCGCGTCTTCGTCGCTTTCTTGGTCCTTTGTTTCCGTCGATAAGGCTTCGTCTTGTTCTTTGTCGGTATCGGTGGAGGTTTCATCGTCGTTCGTCGACGAGGTCGTTTCGTCCGCGTCGTAGGAGTGTTCGTCGGTTTCGTCTTCTCGGTCCTGGTCGTTGAGCGTGTCGGTTGTTCTGGTGGGATCGTTGCTGTCGTCAGCGTGTGCGTCTTCATCGGTTTCGATGGCTGGCGTGGCGTTGTCGTTCGTGAGTGTGGGTTCTTCGCCGTTGGCCAGCGTGTCGCTTTCGGGATCGTCGGTGTGTTCTTGGGTTTGTGGGGAGTCGGCCTCGGGTTGTTGGTCTGGCTCGTCTTCGGCGCCGATCTCTTCAAGGCATCCAGCGGTGAGGATGCAGAGGGCGACAAGGACGAGTAGGGCGAGGCGTCCCCTCATGAGGGTCTTGTCTCGCCGATGCTATGGTTTAAGAGCTTCTCTGGCTCCCTTCCCTCTAGCAGATGCGCGTTTGGCATAAATATCGATCAACAGTGGAGGTTTGAGAGGTTCTCAGCCGTACCTTATCATTTAATCGGTTTATACGATGGATCACGTCAACCGTCTGGTTGGTGATCAGCAGGTTATGCGTCGTCTCCGAGGCGG
>PWVY01000084.1 GCA_003561665.1 Thermoplasmata archaeon | reverse complement strand
GGAGACATCGTGGGTCTACACGAGAACCCCGAGGAACTGTTCGAGAAGATCAAACAGCGTCGCCGACAAGGCCTCTTGACCCCTGAGGTGAACGCCCGCATCGACGACGAAACCGGCGACATCTACATCAACGCCGACAGCGGTCGCCTCCGCCGCCCCGCCGTCGTCGTCGAAGACGGCGAGCCCCGCATCACGGACGAGCACCTGCGCTTGATCCGTGAAGGCGAAATGACGTGGAGCGATCTGCTCCGCGAAGGCATCGTCGAGTACATCGACGCGGACGAAGAAGAAAACCTTCTCATCGCGATGACGCGCGAGGACGTCACGGAGGATCACACGCACCTCGAGATCGATCCGATGGTGATGTTGGGCATCAGCGCGAACATCGTTCCCTACCCCGAGCACAACAGCAGCCCGCGCATCACGATGGGTGCCGGCATGGGGAAACAAAGCATCGGCCTGGGTCAAGCCAACTACCGGCGCCGCCCTGACACCCGCGGGCACATCATGTACTACCCGCAAGCACCCCTTGTGGGGACGCAAGGGTTGGATTACATCAACTTCGACGAACGGCCCGCCGGGCAGAACTTCATGCTCGCCGTGGCCCCCTACCATGGGTACAACATGGAGGACGCGCTCGTGTTCAACCGAGCAAGCGTCGAACGCGCTTTAGCCCGCTCAAGCTTCTTCCGCGCGTACAGCAGCGAAGAACGCCGATACCCCGGTGGGCAAGAGGACCACTTCGAGATCCCAAGCCCGGACGTGAAAGGTGTCCGCCCCGAGGAAGCCTACGCGAACCTCGGCGAAGATGGCCTCATCGCTCCCGAGCAAGAGATCGAAGGCGGGGATGTCCTCATCGGCAAAACCAGCCCACCTCGTTTCCTCGAAGAACCTCAAGACTTCCTCACGCCTCAGAAACGCCGAGAAACGAGCGTGACCGTTCGCCACGGGGAGAAAGGGACCGTGGACAGCGTCATGTTCACCGAGAGCGAGGGCGGCAGCAAGCTTGTGAAGGTCAAGGTGCGTGACGAGCGTGTCCCCGAACTCGGGGACAAGTTCGCCAGTCGCCACGGCCAAAAAGGCGTCATGGGGTTCCTCGCCGACCCGGCGGATCTACCCTTCACGCCCGATGGACGGCAGCCGGATGTCCTCATCAACCCGCACGCGATCCCCTCGCGGATGACGGTCGCCCACGTTCTCGAGATGATCGGGGGCAAGCTTGGCAGCTTGGACGGGCGACACATCGACGGTACCCCCTTCGATGGTGAGCCCGAGGAGGAGATCCGGGAAGGCCTCATGGAGCACGGGTTCCATCACACGGGACGCGAAGAGATGTACGACGGCATCACGGGCGAGCGCTTCCAGAGCGACATCTTCATGGGCCCGATCTACTACCAAAAACTCCACCACATGGTCGCAGGCAAGCTCCACGCCCGCTCCCGAGGGCCCGTGCAGATCCTCACGCGCCAACCCACGGAAGGCCGCGCCCGGGACGGCGGGCTCCGGTTCGGAGAGATGGAAAGAGACTGCCTGATCGGGCATGGGGCCGCGATGGTCATCAAAGACCGCCTGCTCGATGAGAGCGACAAGGTCGAAGTGCTCGTATGTCGCGAATGCGGTCAAGTCGCGTTCGAGGACCGACGAGGGTTCACGCGATGCCAGAACTGCGGCGAAGACGCAGAAGTGTACCCGGTCGAGATGAGTTACGCGTTCAAGCTCCTCCTCGACGAGCTGAAATCGCTTTGCCTTGCCCCACGACTCAACCTGGAGGATTTGATCTAACATGATGGTGCCCAACACGCCCAAGAAGATCGGGAACATCCAGTTCGGGATGTTGTCCCCCCAAGAGATCCGATCCATGTCGGCCACCAAGATCATCACGGCTGACACGTACGACGACGACGGGTTCCCCATCGAGATGGGTCTCATGGACCCCCGGTTGGGCGTCATCGAACCCGGGCTACGATGCAAAACATGCGGGAACACGGTCGGGGACTGCCCGGGCCACTTCGGTCACATCGACATGGCGATGCCCGTCATCCACGTCGGTTACAACTGGATGATCCGCAACATCCTCCGATCCACCTGCCGCAACTGTGGGCGCATGCTCGCAACGGATACGGAGATCGAGGAGTACAAAGAAGAGCTCAGCGAATGGCGAGAGCAGAAGCGCGACGTCTGGGAACTGATCAAGAAGGGCATCGTCAAGGACACCAAGAAATCCAGCGGGGACGAGTGCGTCCACTGCGGGGAGATCCAACAGAAGATCACCTTCGACAAGCCCTCAACGTACCGGGAAGAGGGACACAAACTCACGCCCGTGGACGTGCGCGAATGGCTTGAACGCGTCAAGAGCGACGAAGCTGAGCTTCTGGGCCTGAACCCCAACGTGGCGCGACCCGAATGGATGGTGATGACCGTCATGCCCGTGCCGCCCGTGACGATGCGGCCCAGCATCACGCTGGAAAGCGGCGAACGGTCCGAGGACGATCTCACACACAAGCTCGTGGACGTGCTACGCATCAACCAGCGCCTCCAAGAGAACCGGGATGCAGGCGCGCCCCAACTCATCGTCGAGGACCTTTGGGAGCTTCTACAATACCACATCACGACGGCGATCGACAACGAATCCAGCGGGATCCCCCCCGCGCGGCATCGAAGCGGGCGACCGCTGAAAACGCTAAGCCAACGCTTGAAAGGCAAGGAAGGGCGTTTCCGCCAGAACCTCAGCGGGAAACGCGTCAATTTCAGCGCGCGCACCGTCATCAGCCCCGACCCCAACCTTAGCATCAACGAGGTCGGCGTGCCCGAATCCGCAGCCAGGGAACTCACCGTCCCGCTGAACGTCACCCCGTACAACATCGACCTTGCACGCGAGTTCGTTCGCAAGGGGCCCAACGCGCATCCTGGCGCAAACTACGTTGTCCGACCCGACGGTCGACGCTTGAAGGTCACCGAGCTTAACGCTGAGAACCTCGCGCTTCGCCTCGAGCCCGGGTACGAGATCGAACGGCACCTCGTCGACGGGGACATCGTGCTCTTCAACAGGCAACCGAGCCTCCACAGGATGAGCATCATGGCGCACGAAGTCCGCGTCATGCACGCCAAAACGTTCCGCATCAACCTCGCCGTTTGCCCCCCCTACAACGCGGACTTCGACGGGGATGAGATGAACCTTCACGTTCTTCAAAGCGAGGAAGCCAGAGCCGAAGCCAAGGTCCTCATGCGGGTGCAAGAGCACATCATGAGCCCGCGGTTCGGTGGACCCATCGTGGGGGCCATCCATGACGAGATCAGTGGAGCCTTCCTGCTCACGCACAAGGAGAACTTGTTCAAGAAGAAGGACGCGTTGAGGGTTCTTTCCCGAGCCCGGTTCCAAGGCCCCCTCCCGGAGCCGTACACGGTCGAGGATGGGACCCCATACTGGACCGGGAAACAGATCTTCAGCCAGATCCTCCCGGACGACTTGAACATGCGGTACCGAGCCGAGATCTGCCCGCACACGGACTGCGAACCGTGGGATCCTGAAACGGATGAAGGATGCGAGGTGGACGGTTACGTCATCATCGAGGATGGCGAACTCCTCGCTGGCACGATGGATGAGAAAAGCATCGGAGCGTTCGCCGGTGAGATCGTCAACCGCATCATCCGCAAACACGGCTCCTCGACCGCTCGCCACTTCATCGACATGGTCACACGGTTGACCCTCGGCGCGATCATGCGTCACGGGTTCAGCACGGGCATCGATGACGAAGACATCCCGGAAGAAGCCAAGGAAAGCATCCAAGAAGGCATCGAGGAAGCTCACGCCAATGTGAACGAGATCATCGCGGCCTACGAGGCCGAAGAGCTCGAACAGATCCCCGGCCGATCCATGAGGGAGACCATGGAGCTGCGCATCATGCAAGCCCTGGGTGAAGCTCGGGACAACGCGGGCCGCATCGCGGACGAGTACCTAGGCGTAGAGAACGCGGCCGTCGTGATGGCCCGAAGCGGTGCCCGGGCAAGCATGTTGAACCTCTCCCAGATGGCCGGGTGCGTTGGGCAACAAGCTGTCCAAGGCGAGCGTATCACGCGCGGGTACGAGGATCGCACGCTCCCCCATTTCCCCAAAGGGGACTTGGGAGCGGAGGCGAAAGGGTTCGTTGAGAACAGTTACAAAGAAGGCCTGACGCCCACGGAGTACTTCTTCCACAGCATGGGAGGGCGCGAGGGGTTGGTCGACACGGCCGTTCGCACAGCGCGCAGCGGGTACGTGCAACGTCGATTGATCAACGCGCTCGAGGACCTTCACGTGGATTACGACGGGACGGTTCGCAACACGGTGGGGACCATCATCCAATTCCAGTACGGGGAAGACGGGGTCGATCCGACCCGTAGCCACCGAGGGCGCGCCGTGAACATCGCTGGCATCATGAGTGACGTGCTCGGCGAGACGCAAGAAGAGGACAGCGGTGACGGCATGAGCGAGGAAGCCTACGATAGCGAAGAGGCCGAACTGATGCGCTCCCTGCAGGACGAGATGGACATCAGTGAACCGGATGACTTCGAAGGAGGTGTCGAGTGATGTCCGAGGATGAAGAACAACCCGAGGAAGAACCTGAGCGGACCAAAGACGACATCGTGGACACCTTCAGCGAACTGCCTGGGATCGGCACGCTCAAAGCAGAAGCCCTCTACGAGGCAGGGTTCGAGACCCTTGAGGACCTGCAAGAAGCGACCGCCAGCGAGATCGCGGAAGCCGAAGGGATCGGTCCCAAGCTTGCGGATGCGATCAAGGAAGGCTTGGACGAGATCCAAGCCGTCAAAGCGGTCCCCGACCAGGTCGCGAACCTGATGGATCTACCGGGTATGACGCCTGAGGCTGCAGAAGCATTGAACGAGGCCGAGTTGACCTCCAAGGAAGATTTCAAAGAGGTCCCCTATCCGCAGCTTGCAGCCATCGAGGATGTGGGTGAGGCCCTTGCAGAGCGCATCAAGGATCACGTCATCAACGAGAATGAAGCGCTCAAAGAGTTCCAACAATTCGACGGTGTCGGCGTTAAGAAGAGCGAGAACATCTGGAATGCTGGATACCGGACCGTGTATGATCTTCGTCGCGCCACAACGGCGGAGCTTGCCCTCATCGAAGGGATCCACTCCAGCCTTGCCCAAAGCATCAAGCAAGACGTCGGGGACGAACCGCTTCGACCCGCCGACATGGGCATCGAGGTCATCCCTGCTGAAGAACAATACCCCATCCATGAGTACTCCAAAACGGAAGAGCACATCATCAGCGTCATGGAGGACCTCGAGGATGTGGATCTGCCGTTGAAGGTCGTGGGGGACATCGCTGCTCGATGGGAGGACGTTGAAGGGACCCAGGACGAGCTTGAGGAGATCCTTCGACGCTGCCAGGAAGATTACGAAAACAACCTCATGGATCCCACGGAAGCAGCGGGCATCATGAGCGCCCAAAGCATCGGTGAGCCGGGGACGCAGATGACGATGCGTACCTTCCACTTCGCCGGGGTCGCTGAGATCAACGTGACGCTCGGTTTGCCTCGATTGATCGAGGTCGTCGACGCTCGACGAACCCCCTCCACTCCCATGATGGAGGTCTACCTCGAAGACGAGGTTCAGGAGACCGAGGAGGATGTCGAGAAGATCGCAAGCGAGATCGAGACGACGCTCTTGAAGGACATCGCGGACGTGGACATCGACTTGGGCACGGGCACGGTCACTGTGCACCCTGTGCAACGGCACCTGGATCGCAAACACATGGAGGTGGAGTTGATCCTGAATGCCATCCAAGACAACCTGAAGGATGCGACCGTCGTGGAAGAGGACGGCACGTACGTCATCACGCCGGAGGAATCCTCCTACCGAGACCTTCTGGAGATCAGCGAAGAGATCCGCTCGTTGAAGATCAAGGGCATCAGCGACATCGAGCGCGTGATCATCCGAGAACAGGGAGATGAATGGGTCATCTTCACGGAAGGAAGCAACCTCGCGGCCGTGATGGCCGTGGAGGGTGTGGACACCTCACGGACCACGACGAACAACTTCCGCGAACTCTACGATGTGCTTGGAATCGAAGCGGCAAGGCGGGGCATCATCCATGAGGCCAACCATACGCTTCAGGAGCAAGGGCTCAACGTGGACCGGCGCCATCTGATGCTGGTCGCGGACGTCATGACTGCGGACGGTTCCATCCGACCGATCGGACGCCACGGGATCAGCGGTGAGAAACCCAGCGTCCTTGCACGAGCCGCGTTCGAGATCACCGTGAACCACCTCTTGGAAGCCGCTATCATCGGGGAACGGGATGCTCTGACGGGTGTGGCGGAGAACGTCATCGTGGGCCAACCTGTCAAACTTGGAACCGGCGCGGTGCAGCTTTCCGCGAACACGGACGCGTTCTTGGGGGTCGAGATGCCGGATGTGGAGATGCCGGAGATTCCTGAGCGTTTGATGACGTTGGATGAGAAACGCGAGGCGGGCCTGTTGGAGGAGGAAGAAGAGGATGAGGATGCTCTCGGGGATGAGGTGTCCCCAGAGAAGGGGGATCAGGTGGAGGCCGCGCAGGAGGAAACCGGATGACGCTTCACGGTGAGCCGGTGACGGCTCGTTTCATCAGCCTGGAGGACAAAGAATGGTAGACATCTCTCGAGCGCTTCGAACGGCCGCGAAAACCGGGAACGTGACGCTAGGATTGAAGGAAGCCCTTGACGCGGTGGGCGAGGCGGAGGCGAAGGCGGTCGTCTTGTCGCGGAACCTTCCCGAGGCGGCTCGTGCCGACGTGCTCGCGGCGGCCGAGGATCAGAAGGTGCCTGTGGTTGAGTTCCAGGGCACGAACGTTGAGCTTGGGCCCGCGTTGGGTGAGCCGTTCGCGGTGGCGACCGCTGCGATTTTGGACCCAGGCGAGAGCGAGATCTTGAAAGCTGCGAAGCTGTGAACTATGCCGGAACGAAAGATCGATCTTCGGTCGATGCGGTTGCTGTCCACGTTCGAGGAGCTTAGTGGGGTGGACGTGATCGACCTTGTGGAGTCTGAGGAGGATGAGCGGTTGATCGTTCTCATCCCCAAGGACCAGGTTGGGAAAGCCGTGGGGAAGGGCGGATCTCGGTTGAAGGACATCCGTGCCAAGATGGGCATGACGATCGATGTGGTGGCCTTCGATGAGGATCCGGAAGCGTTGGTTTTGAACTATTTCCGACCGCATAACACGCAGGGCGTGGAGATGCAGGAACGGAAGGATGGGGACCTTGTGGCCCGCGTGAAGGTGCATCCGAAGGACAAAGGGAGAGCCATCGGGAAGGGAGGTCGGAACGTGAAGCTTTGCGGTGAGCTTGTGCGTCGCCACACGGACATCGACCAGGTTGTGGTGGATGAGGGGGAGCTTGAGCCGGGTTCGTGAGCACGTTCGCGTTGGCGGGCTTTTATCGGTTCTTGGAGCGTGGAGGTTGCATGACGGGTGAGGTGGGGGGTGGGTTGGTTTTCGTGTATGGGACGCTTCGGGAGGGGTTCGCGAATCGGGGTCGGAAGGTTTTGTCGAACGGGGCTGATTTCGTGGGCGTAGGGCGTGTCTTGGGATCGTTGTATGATGCGGGCGCGTTCCCGGTGCTTGTCCTTGAAGGGTCAGGAAGCGTCGTTGGGGAGGTGTACCGTTTGCGTCGTCCGCACGTGATGTTGGAGCGTTTGGATCGATACGAGGGGGTTGGTTTGGGGGGCCTGTTTGATCGTCGTGTGGTGTCGGTTGGGATGGGGGAGGGGGATGCGTTGGATGCGTGGGCGTATGTGTGGATGGGTCCGGTGGAGGGTTTCCATCGGGTCTCCTGGGGGGATTTCGTGGCGTACGTGGACGCGTAGGGGTTTTTGGTCGTCTGGGACGGTCTGGTTTCTTTGGTGCCGTTCCGGGTTTGGGCCTCGTCGTGGTTCGTGTGGACGCGCTAGATGATGGCGTCTTCGCGGTATTCGCCGTAGACGCGGCGCCAGACGTCGCACATCTCGCCGAGGGTGGCGTAGGCTTTGACGCATTCGAGGATGTAGGGCATCTCGTTGTCGCCGTCTTTGCAGGCGGCTTCGAAGGCGTGGAGGGCGTCTTGGGTGCGTTTCTCGTCGCGGATGTCTTTGGCTTGTTCGATGCGTCGGGTTTGGCGCTCTTGAGCGTTTTCTGCGTCGATGTGGAGGATCTCGATCTCGTCTTCGTCGTTGCCGCTTGTGAAGTCGTTGACGCCTACGATGATGCGGTCGCCTTCGTCGATCTCTTTTTGGAAGGTGTGGCTAGCGTTGGCGATTTCGCGTTGGAAGTAGCCGTTCTGGATGGCGGGTAGGACGCCGCCTTGGTCGTTGATCTCGTCGAAGTAGGAGCGGGCTTCGTTCTCCATCTCGTCGGTGAGCCATTCGACGTAGTAGCTTCCGCCAAGGGGATCGATGGTGTTGGCGACGCCGCTTTCGTGCGCGAGGACTTGTTGGGTCCGTAGGGCGATGCGGGCGGCTTTCTCCGTTGGGAGTGCGAGGGCTTCGTCGTAGCTGTTGGTGTGGAGGCTTTGCGTGCCGCCGAGCACGGCTGCGAGGGCTTGGATGGTGGTGCGCACGATGTTGTTGAGGGGTTGTTGGGCGGTGAGGCTGCATCCTGCGGTTTGGGTGTGGAATTTCAAAAGCCAGGAGCGTTCGTTCTCGGCTCCCAGTTCGTTGCGGGTGAAGTCGGACCAGATGCGGCGTGCTGCTCGGAACTTGGCGATTTCTTCGAAGAGGTCGTTGTGGCTGTTGAAGAAGAAGCTAAAGCGGGGGAGGAAGTCGTCGGGGTCGAGGCCGCGGTCGACGGCCCAGCGGGCGTATTCCATCCCGTTGGCGAGGGTGAATGCGAGTTCTTGCGCGGCGGTGCTTCCTGCTTCTCGGATGTGGTACCCGCTGATGCTGAGCACGTTCCATTTGGGCGTGTTCTTGACGGCGTACTCGATGGTGTCTGTGACGACTTTCATGCTTTTCTGGGGGCCCATGACCCATTCTTTCTGCGCGATGAACTCTTTGAGCATATCGTTCTGGATGGTGCCTCGGAGTTTCTCGAAGGGGACGCCTTGTTTCTCGGCGATGGCGAGGTACATGGCCCAGAGCATGGGAGCGGGCGCGTTGATCGTCATGCTGGTGGAGACCTTGTCCAGGGGGATGCCTTCGAAGAGGGTCTCCATGTCGAGGAGGGAGGAGACGTTAACGCCGCATTTGCCGACTTCGCCGAGCGCGTAGTCGCTATCGGCGTCGTACCCGTAGAGGGTGGGCATGTCGAAGGCTACGCTGAGCCCGGTTTGTCCGTTCTCAAGCAAGTAGTGGTAGCGTTCGTTCGTTTCTTGGGGGGTACCGAAGCCTGCGAATTGGCGCATGGTCCACAAGCGGCCTCGGTACATGGTCTCGTACACGCCCCGTGTGAAGGGGTAAGACCCGGGGACGCCGAGGGCTTGTGTTGGTTCCCAGTCTTCAAGGTCCGTGGGATCGCGCAAGGGGGGCACGGTCTTGCTGCTGGTCGTTTTGAACAAGCCGTCTCGTTCGCCTTGCTCCTCGTAGGCTTCTATCCAGGCTTGGCGTGCGTCTTCGAGGTCCTCGTTCATCGACATCGTGTCACCGGTCCCTGGGGCATCCCGTGTAGCTGCTTGAGGGGTGTTCCGCGTTTAGAGTTTGTGCACGATGGCCCGTGTTGGTGTCCGACATGGCGTGGGGGGCTTGCGTTGTCGTCACGCGCGTGACAAGATTCGTGTTAACAACTCGGGGGGTTGTTGGAGGCGCTAGGTAGGCTACCGGGGGCATTACGGTTGATAGGAATCAAAGAGTTGCTTGGGTTGCTGGCGAGTGCGATCGTGTTCGTTAGCGGAGTCATGGTCCCGATAGGGGATGACTCGATCGTTGCGATTGAACGGTTGGACGATGAGAGCCTTGAAGCCGTGGCGAGCACGCCTGCGACCATCCAGGTGGACGGTTTGACCCTCTACCAACCTGTCGTGGCCCCTGGGGATAGCGTTCTTCCTGTGAATGTTCAAGGGACCGTTGATCGCGTGTCGGGGATCGCTTCCACGACCGATCGTGCTTCGATGATCACGTTCGGTGGAGAGCGGTTGGAGGTTCTTCCTGGTTCCCACGTCACGATCAAGCACATCACGGGGAACCTTGACATCGAGCAAGCAACCCACGGGGGAGAGCTGTCGCTTCATGGAACCGCGACGGACGTGACCATCCATCCCCCCGAGAACCCGCTCGTGACCACAGAGGATTCAGACGTATCCCCTCTCCCCGTCGAGGAGGTTCGGGTGGGCGAGCAATCCTTGAACCCCGGGTACGATGAAGGAGGCGGATACGACCGCGTTCACGTCACGATCGCGCATGACCTTGAGCAAACGGTGCATCTTGTCGTGGGTGCAGGGCTTTTGCCCCTGCAAGCCGGGGTAACGCTCGAACTCATCGATTATGTGGGCGTCATCGGTCTTGCAAGCGCGGACGCATCCTACGATGCATTGCACCTGGAAGGGTACGCGAGCATCCAAATCGGGGACGAGAAGATCGACCAAGAGGCGGACATCAGCGCTACCATCCCCCTCCCGCAAGGTCCTGGCATCACGGACGGGCCCCAGGCCAGCTTCACGTATGCACCCGAGGATCCTTTGACCGGGGACTCTATCCAATTCACGGACGAATCCAAGCACAAGGTCGCCCTGCGTTCATGGGACTGGGCCTTCGGTGACGGAGCAACCAGCAACGACAGGCACCCCGAGCACGCCTACTCCGCGCCCGGCGAATACGAGGTGACCCTCACCGTTACGGACATCGAGGGGCAAACCGACACGGTCACCCAAACGATCACCATAGAGAACACGCCGCCAGAGGTCACGGTCTCCTGGACGCCGCTGACGCCCAAGGAAACCGACGTCGTGAACTTCACCGCGGACATCCTTGACCGAGAAGGGAACCTTGAAGCCGTCACCTGGACCTTCCCCAACGGCGAAACAAGCACCGGGACCGAAGCCCAACACGCCTTCAACACGCTTGGCACGTACAAGG
>PWVY01000057.1 GCA_003561665.1 Thermoplasmata archaeon | reverse complement strand
TTGGGTGTCGGTACTAAGATGGAGGGTTTCTGCCTTGGGGATGGAGGTTGGGGTGGGGACGGTGGTTTCTGTGGTGGGGAGGCTGGCGTCGAGGAAGGTGTCAACAGGGAGGGATTGTAGGTTTGGGGTGGAGGGGAGGGTGTCTTCGGGGAGGGGGTTGGTGGTTGTTTCGATGGGAAGCGGGGGGAGGGTCTCGTTGATGGCGTTGGGTTGGAGGAGGGTGTTCTCGTCGATGCAGGTGGGGTCCAAGCAGGGGGCTTGGAGGGTAAGGGCGATGAGGGTGAGCGTGAGCGCGCTTTGGCTCATCCCGTCATGGCTCTATTGTGGGTATTAAAACGTTTTTGTCGTGATGTTGAACGGGTGTTCGGCGGAGGTGGAATCGCTTCTTGGTGCCCGGTTGGGGCCTGTTGGTTCATGGCCGAGAACGGATCGGTTGGTTTGGATCGTGCTTTGATCGTTGATCGCCTTCGTGAGGAGCCGGGATTGCGTCCTGCGGATGTGGCTCGGATCTTCGGTGTTCATCCGTCGACGGCGGAGTATCATCTTCGCCGGTTGGATGGGGATGGGGCGGTGGCTCGTGTTCGCGTTGGTCGGGAACTTCATCATTACGTCGTGGGGGAGGGGATCTGCCGCAAGGGTCGGGAGGTGCATGCTCGTTTGACGCCTGCGGGTCGTGCCGTGTTGCGGCTGGGGTTGGATCGGCGTGTGTTCTCTCGTCAGAGCGCCGTTGAGCGCGGGTTCTCTTCGTCGGCGGTGCGGTGGGCGATGGACCGGTTCGAGGAGTTGGGCGTCGTGGAGCGGCTCGCGTGGGGGGTGTACGAGTTGGTGGCCGGTTGGAGGGGGTGCGTGGTGTCCGCGTTGCGGGAGAAGACTTGCGGTTCGTGCGCGTCGGTGGATCGAGGCCCGTCAGAGGGTTTGAATCATGTGCGGCGGGCGACGAGGAGCCCGTCTCCAAGGGGTAAGATCGAGGCTTCGAGGTCGCGATGATCGCAGGCTTCGTGCACGAACTCTCGGATCTCCTCGGTGCCTTGGATGGAACCTTTGGACCATGCCGTGCCTTTCCAGAACACGTTATCGGCGAGGAGGACGCCGTTGTGGCGAAGAAGGCGCGTTCCGAAGTCCAGGTACGTGAGCATCGTTTCCTTGTCGGCGTCGATGAACACGGCATCGTACCGTTTCGTGGGGAGGGTTGGGAGCACGCCCAGGGCTTTGCCTCGGAGGATCTCGACCTTGTCGTCCACGCTGGCTTTCTCGAACCAGTCTTGGGCTTGATCGGCTCGTTCGTCGTCGAGTTCGATGGTTTCCAGCGTCCCGTCCTCGGGGAGGGCTCGGGCGATCCATACGGCCGAGTAGCCAAGGCACGTCCCGATCTCAAGGACGCGTTTTGCACCGGTAAGGCCCAGGAGAACGTGGATGAACTTGCCCGCTTCGGGCGTGATGCTGGGAAGGTCTTGCTGGCGGCATGCGCCTTTGATGGCAGCGAGCACGCCATCTTCGCTCGCGGCGGTCTGGCGTATGAACGCGAGCGCGTTCTCGTCGACGAAGTTCGCCACGTGAGGGCTCAAGGCGTCTGGTCGTGATAAGGTTGCGGTCCTCGCATCGATACGAAGGGGTGGGTTGACGCGGGCGCTATGGGGTTTGAAGGTCGTACACGATGCGGGTTCGGCCTTTGCCTTTGCTTCGGGTTCGTTGGATCGTTAGCTCCCCGATCTCCCCGGTGCGTTTGACGTGGGTGCCTGCGCATGGGCAGATGTCAACGTCGGGGATTTCCACCACGCGCAGACGCTTGATGTGATCCGGGATCAGGTGGAGGAGCGTGCGTTCCACGTCGATTCGTTCTTTGAGCTTGTCCCGGTCCTCTTCGTACCCTTCGATGTGGATGTCGTCGTCGATGACGGTGTTCGCTTCTGCTTGGAGGGTTTCAAGTTGCTCCTCTGTGAACGTGTCCACGTCGAAATCCACGCGCGAGTAGTCGGTGTGGATCTGGTTCCCTTTCGTGGTCGCGCCGAACGTTTCGTACGCGATGGCGCTTAGGATGTGTTGGGCTGTGTGCATGCGCATCAGCGCGTGTCGGCGGTCCCAATCGATGCGCCCCGTCACGGTAGCGCCCTGGCTTGGTGGCGTTCCATCGACCTCGTGCCGTGGAGCCCCTTTTTGGTTTCGAACGCTCGTGATGCGGATCGTTTCGTCCGTTTCCAGCGTTCCAACATCGTGGGGTTGCCCGCCGCCGGTTGGGTAAAAGAGGGTCCTATCGAGCGTGACGTGGTTCTTGCTGGCCTCGATGACGCGAGCGGTGAACTCCTTCTCGTAGGCCTTGTCAGGTTCGGGCAAGTAAAGCAGCTCGGTCTGGGACATCGCTGCCTTCGGCAGTTCGCGCACCAGCAAAACGGTTGCCCTCCCTATGGGGCCCAAGCTTTTTCTGTGAACGTGTCCGCTTGGCGTGCTAGGGTGTACGTTGGGTTGCCCGTTCCTTCAAGTAAGCGGTGTTCTATGCGGGAACGTGCGACGAATCCTGGTCCCGGACGATAGCGTCATCCTCTCCGGTCGACTTTCCCATCTCCTTGAGACGGGCGAAGTGGAGGAGGTGGACATCGTGATCCCGGAAGCCGTTCTTGCTCAACTCGAGTACGATGCCGTCAAAGGCCACGAGTCTGGCGTGACCGGCATCGATGAGATCTCCCGCTTGCAAGCGCTCGCCGCGGAACTCCCCGAAGTGGGCGTCCATTTCGCAGGGGAACGCCCACACCCTCGATCCCTCGAGGGCGAAAACGAGTCAGAGATCCGGGGACGGATCCGAGAGCTTGCGGTCGATGAAGGCGGGCAACTGGTCACGAGCGATCGCGTCCAAGCCCACGTCTCGCGCGCTCGCGGACTCAACCTCTGG
>PWVY01000136.1 GCA_003561665.1 Thermoplasmata archaeon | reverse complement strand
TAGGAAAAGGGACGATTTGCTTGCCCGCGCCTGTGCCGCTAGCGATCACCAGGCCAAACAGTGGACCCGGTGGGGACCAAAGCAGGGCGTCGAACCCATCATCGAGGCCTGGGATCAAACCGACCAACCAGAGCAAGCCCTACACGAGCGCCTGGAGGTGTGGCTGGAAGAGAACAGCGTCACCCAGGAGGATGTTGAGGCTACACGCCAAATCCTCGAAGAACAGGCTAGCGAGGGGGTCGAGTCCGTGCTCATCACGGATCCCGAGTACCCTCCCCAACTGCGCATGATCCCCAACCCGCCTGTCGTGCTCCACGTCGCTGGCGATGCGAG
Organism: Thermoplasmata archaeon; assembly: GCA_003561665.1. Lineage (GTDB taxonomy): Archaea > Thermoplasmatota > SW-10-69-26 > SW-10-69-26 > SW-10-69-26 > PWVY01. Next base: position 2,553 of record PWVY01000136.1, on the reverse strand, counting down.
CACGTTGAACACGGGCATTGCCGTGATTGGAAGCCGGCAGGCCGATGAGGAGGCGCTTGAGGTCACGCGAGGATTCTCCGAATGGCTTGCTCAGGCTGGCGTACCGGTGATCACGGGGCTGGCGTTGGGTGTCGATCGTGCCGCCGCGCGGGCTGCGCTTGATGCAGGTGGCACCGTGATCGGTGCCATCCCTGGCGGGCCAAGCGAGGTCGTGCCCAAAGCTTGCAATGAGGAGTACGTTCGCACCCGGCGAAGCGGGTGCCTGGTCACGGAGGTTACGGATCGGTCTGGGGTGGAGAAGACCAGTTTCTTGCGTCGCAACCGGATCACGAGCGGGCTCTCGCGCGTGGTCGTTGTCACGGCCACACGCAAAACGGGCGGTTCGATCAACCAGTTGGGCTGGGCCAAACGCCAGGACATCCCTTCTATCGTTCTCGAAGAGGGCGCGCCGAGCGATTTCACCTCGGAGTTCTCTATCACGGAGCTTCCCTACCACCTCACGCAGGCCAACCGACTGCAGGACCAAGCCACCGGGTTGTGGGCCCAACCTTCCCTATCACCACAAACAAGCCTCCCGGTCTAGGGAAGGAGGCGAGGTGTTTTCGGGGTTGGTCGCTGTCGGGCCGAGTTCGCGGACGGGGCCACCGAGTTCGACGACGCTTTCCACGTCGTTGGCGGGGTCTTTGATGCCGTGGGCGCTCATGCAGCACCCGCCGAAGAGGATCATGCGTGTGGGACCTTCAACGAACCTGGCGATGGACTTCAATCGGCTCCGGACCGTGGCTTCGTCGAATCGCACAGGATTCGTACCGAGGGGTACCGCCGCGCTCGCGCAGGTGCGCTTCTATGCGCGCTGGAATTCATATGTTCCCTACACTGGCCAGCCACCCGCTCCAGTTCCCGTCTACGGAGTGTCTTGTTGGGTAGTAGTGGTGGCGGCGGGGCCTGACCGCCCCCTTTTCGCCACGAACAAGCTTCCGGTCTAAGGGGGGTTGCGTCTCTGGCGTTTCTCTTGGGTCCTTGGACGAGAGGATATTGCGCGTGATGTTCTGCCACGAGCGTATGGCCTCAACGTGCAAGATCGGGCAGGAAGCTCCGGTTGACCCATCGCGGGGTGCCTCTGTTGCGGCCTTCAGACATCTTCACTCCACGCTCGCAAACCTCAATATTAACCGAATCTGCTTAATATTGACAAACGCGGGCGGGCGGTGAACTTGGTGTCGGAGTTTCCTCGTTGGGTGCCAGCTTTCCCCGTTGAGGTGTCGAAGATCCCTCGTTGAGGTGTCATGTTTTCCCCGCGGGGATGTCGGGTTTTCCCCGTTGGGGTATCACATTTTCCTCGTTGGGGTGCCGAAGATTCCTCGCTGGGCTGTCGGGTTTTCCCCACCTATCCGGTCCGTGCGGGCAGCGTTGGGTTGGGTGGGGGACGGTCAGTCTTGTTCCCAGGGTCGTTCGAAGGCGTGTCCGATTTTCTCGTCGCCTCATCGGAGACGGAGCCCTGGGGAGAACAGATATGGAGAAAAGAGGAGGGGGAGAACGCCGGCGGATGACAGTCCGGAATCATCCATAGCGTGGAATGGGAGTTCCGAAACGGCCTAGTATCCCTTGTCGTCGAGGGGTTTTGTATGACGGGCACGGGAACGGATGAGGAGCTTGAAGAGGTTCCCGTTTGGTTGAAGGGAACCATCGCCGTCATCGTGGTCGTTGCGATCCTTTGGACGTACTTGCCCACGTGGCAGTTCGTTCTTCTTTGGGTCGTGTTGTTCTCGTTGTGTGGGGTTGGTGTGTATCTTTACGTTGACCGGCAGGGGTCCTTGAGGGCGGCGTTGGAGGATCTTCGATCGCTTCTTCGTTTCGAGGAGGAGCGTGAGGAGAGTGAGGATCGTGTGGATCCGCTAACGAGTTATGCTTCTTCCAAGCTGAAGACGGCGGTGGGTCTTACGTGCGAGGTTCCCAAGTGCAGCTTGCAGCGCAGTTTGCATGTGCACCACATAAAGCCTCGGAGCAGTGGTGGGAGCAATCGGTTGTCCAACCTGATCGTGGTGTGCCGGAACCATCATGCCGATTGTGACAACGGGGCCTTCAACAGGACCCAGCAACGGGAGATGATCCGCGGGGACCGGTTCGATGATAGCGAGACAATCAAAGAGTACTGGCGAAAATCCGTGGTCAATTGACGTTCGCTCAGGGATGCTTTAGTATCGTTAGAGAGCCCCGAAGCGTCAATCCTAGAACATGTAGGAACCTAATCTCCAAGTTCTCATTGAAAGAGCTACAATTTGTTCATGAGATAGCTATAATCAGTCCGTGAAAAAACTTCGAAAAACGGTTTCAACTTCCATAGCATGGGGGCGACTTGGAGGTCTGATGTATGCCTAACTCGACAACGGAGGCGTCTAGATTCGTAGCATTCAGCTTTGCCGTCATGCTCGCAACGGTGGGCCTGACGGGAATCGCGCCACCGGCCGCCGCAGACGACCACGATATTGTGAATGATGAACGATGCATGATGGATGATCCCGGTGCATGGGTTGAGATATGCTGGGATATCCT
>PWVY01000314.1 GCA_003561665.1 Thermoplasmata archaeon | reverse complement strand
CGCCTCCCCCCAACGAAACCTGCTCATACGAGAAGCGATGCGAAGGATCGTGCAAACGCTCGAAATCGAACGAAGCAAAGCTTCCCGATGGATCTCAGCCGTCGACGACACCCTACGTAAAGCCCAATCCTCCAACGCCCACCCCCACGTTCGGATCCGCTGCGAAGAAGACGAACAAGCCTGGCTGACAGCCGAGTTAACGAACCTTCAAGGATGGAGCATCCCCGAACAATCGCTCGCGACCGACACCGGGCCCCTCGTCGACCGGTTCAACATCGACCACCACGACCACGCGAGCATCGTTTCCCTCGCCATCAAACTCCCCACAACCCTCGGTGAACACGACTTGGATGCCCTCGCTCAAGAGATCGAAACGATCCTCAAGGACCCAAGCAAGCAAAGCATGGATCCATCCCTGAACGGCAGCATAAACGCCCTCCAGGAAGCAAAAGCAGCCTTCCAAGTTCAACTCGGAGCGATCGAGGACCTCACCGAGGACCTGGAAGAGGCAAACCAACGGAACCAGGGCCTTCGACGCCGCCTTCACGAGCGGCTGGAACAACAAGCCCGCGTGGCAGCCTTCGGGCGCGAAGCGCTCGAACACGACGGACCCCTGGACGATTTGATGGCCAGCGCGTGCGAGACCGTTGCCAGCACGCTGGGGATGGAATACGCGAAGGTCCTCGAACTCCTGCCCGAAGAGAACATGCTCTTGTTACGCGTCGGGATCGGATGGGACAACGGCCTCGTCGGGCAAGCACACGTCCCGACCGATGAGGGTTCCCAAGCAGGGTTCACGCTTCAACACGATGACCCGGTCCTCCTCGAAGACTGGGACAACGAGGACCGCTTCACCGCGCCAACGCTCCTCAAAGACCACGGCATCGCAAGCGGGATCAGCGTCCCCATCGAAGGTCCCGACGGCCCCTGGGGGGTCCTTGGCGTTCACACGCGCCATCCTCGCTCGTTCACCAAGAACGATGGAGCCTTCGTCCAATCCATCGCGAACGTGCTAGGCGCTGCCATCGAACGCAGGCGAAACAAGACCACGGTCCAGGAACGCGCCCAGGAGCTTAAACAGGCCAACAGGACGCTCCAGCACACGCTCTCCCTGCACCAAAGCACGCTGGACGCGACCGCGGATGGGATCCTCGTCACGGATACGCGAGGCAACGTCATCACGTACAACGACCGCTTCCAAGAGATATGGAACCTCCCGCCAGACCTCCTCACAGACGGTAACGAGGAGGAACTCATCGAGCGGCTCGTGAACCACCTCGCGGACCCAAGCCAACTCCTGGAACGAATCAGTGAACTCGACGAGGACGCGGAGAGTTCCGACAGGCTTGAGTTGAACGATGGGCGCGTGATCGAACAATACTCCCAGCCTCAACGGATGGAAGACGAGATCGTAGGACGGGTGTGGAGCTTCCGGGATGTGACCGCGAAGGAGCAAGCCCAGAAGCAATTCACCGATCTTCTAGAAGCAGCTCCCGATGCAATCCTGCTCGTAGAAGCCGACGGTGAGATCGAGTTCGTGAACAAGCGGACAGAAACGATGTTCGGGTACGAAAGAGACGAGCTTCTTGGCCAACCGATCGAGGTGCTGGTCCCTGAGGATGTGCGCCAGGAGCATGTTGAGAACAGGGATGCGTACATGGCGGATCCGAAGACGCGCCCGATGGGGGTCGGGTTAGGCCTAGAAGGGGTCCGAAAAGACGGAACGCGTTTCCCGGTGGAGATCTCGCTTAGCCCGCTGTTCTCAGAGCGCGGGGTGCAAGTCGTCACCGCCGTACGCGACATGACGCAAAGGGAACAGATCCAAGAGGAGCTTCGGGTCCATGCTCGACGCGTGGAAGAGGCCAACGAAGAGCTTGCACAAGCCAACGAGGACCTTCGACAGTTCGCCTACGCCGCCAGTCACGACCTGCAAGAACCCGTTCGCATGGTCGCCTCGTACGTTCAACTGCTCAACGCCCGGTACGAAGGCGAACTCGACGAGGACGCGGATCTATACCTTGGATACGCCGTTGAAGGGGCTCAAAGGATCCGGGAACTCATCAAAGGATTGCTGAAGTACTCCCGCGTGGACACTCGGGCAAGCGATCCGCAACCCGTCGATTTGGACGAGCTCGTGGACGAGGTTCACCAATCCCTTGACATCAAAATCCAGGAAACAGACGCCACCATCGAGAAAAATCGCCTCCCCACCGTCATGGGGGACCCCAGCCAACTAAGCCAAGTGTTCCAGAACCTGCTCAGCAACGCGATCAAGTTCCGCAAAGAAGACACCCCACCCTGGGTGCGCATCACCGCAAAGGACCACGGCGAGGTGTGGACGATCAGCGTGGAAGACAACGGCATCGGCATCAACCCCGATTACGCGGACAAGCTGTTCACGATCTTCCAACGCGGTCACGGGCGCGACGACTACGAAGGGCAAGGCATCGGGCTTGCCATCTGCAAGAAGATCATCCAACGCCACGGCGGCGACATCTGGATCGACTCCGAACCCCAAGAAGGCACGACCTTCCACTTCACCCTCCCCAAGACACAAAACGAGCACGCATGACGGGGCCACCCCAAGCACCCTTAAGTACCGTGTGTAGTCATACCAAGCACCGGTTGGACAGGATGACACCGGCCCTCCCACCCCGACTCTCCACCTTGACCCTCTGCATCCTCCTCGCCCTCACCGCCGGATGCCTAGCATCCAGCCCCGACGAAACCAACCAAAACACGGACCCCTCCCAGGACACGGACCCCGGGAAGGAAGACCCCTTCAACATCCAAGACGCCTTCCCCACCCGCGAACCCCAACCGCGCTACGACTACGAACGCGACCACCAGCAAGGCAACATCACCAGCGCCCACCTCGGCCTCGTCCACGGCGCCACAGACCCCCAAGCCACCT
>PWVY01000049.1 GCA_003561665.1 Thermoplasmata archaeon | reverse complement strand
GCGGTGGATGGCCTCCAGATGCTCGATGACCCTGTCCGTGCTGCATTCGATGGCTCGTTTTTTGCGGTGCTCGCACAGCGATACGACTTGGTTATTCCTCGAAGAGGAGTTCCCGGTTCCCGAGTCGGGATTGTTCCTGTGACACATAGACACTTCCTTCCCGAAGGTTCGTTTTGCCCGGACCGGATCGAGGGGGAGAGCGCCGGCCGCTCATGTTCTTTCGCCGGCGGCATACACCACCGTCATATGACCGTGTAGCGTAACGTTTGGGCAAAATGCCAACATTCCCCATATATGGTTTGGACCATTCACGGAGGTTGATTGCGCCATAAGCGTACAGCCACCCTTGCCCCTGCCCGCCTGTCTCTACATGCCGAAAATGCGGGCGAGGACATGGGCATGGGCGAGGCGATGGAATTCATGCCGGCCGATCACACCCGCACGGAGGTGCGTCACCGCCTATCCCCACTGAACGGTTACGATTGCTCCTTTGCGTGACGGCATAGAGAATGGCTACAGTCGGGACGGTAGATCGTTTAGGGCCCGCGGCCAGCCTGGCCGCCTTACGGGCTGTAAGCCCAGGGGCATTGCGGGCGAATTGACGCATAACTTCGTCACCTGAATGAACACTTGCTCGCAACTGTGGTCACCCATGATTTCCGAAAACACTTCAGACGGAAAATGTTCATGATGCCAAATATTCGTGTTTTTCGCCTCCTTCTGCTTTCTGTATTTGTGGCGGCGGGAGGTTTTTTATTTTCCTGCTCCGATTCCGAATCCAGCGCTGAATGTGAGGGCGAAGAATGCCTGGAAGAACCCACCTGCGGCGACGGGCACTGCTCCGAAGGCGAAACGTGTTACCGAGAGGTTTGCTATCCGGTCTGCGATATCGATGCCGACTGCGGCGACGACAGTCGCTGTGCCGATGCGCATTGTGCGCCGCTGGACTGTGAGGGAGTGGAGTGTCCCGCCGAAGAGACCTGCTATCAGGGACTTTGCTATTCGACCTGTGAGAGCGATGCCGACTGCGACGACGAAGACCGGTGTGGAGGACAGGCCTGTGTGCCCCTTGATTGCGAGGGAGTGCTATGTGCCGACGATGAGGTGTGCTGGGAGGGGATCTGCTATGCCACCTGCCAGGACGACGAAGATTGTGGCCAGGGGATGAGTTGTGAAGACGGGGCCTGTGTGGAGGCGGAGTGTTCGCAAGGCGAAGAAAGCTGCGATGGCCAATGTGTCGACCTCGCCACCGATCCCGACCACTGCGGAGCCTGTCAGTCGATCTGCGACGGCGACACCGCGGTCTGTGACGGTGGCGAGTGCGTCCAATGCGCCACAGATTCAGACTGTGCTTCTTACGAGCACTGTATCGACAATCAATGCGCACCGATGGCCAACATCTATACCGGCTCGCAGGTCGACAATCTCTTGCAAAAATTTGACGGAGCCGGCGAGAAATTGTGGTCCTTTGATCACGGCGAATGGGTGCGCGGAGTGGCCGTCGATCCCGATGGCTATGTCTACTCCGGGGATTCGGGAGGAGAGGTTCGGAAATTTAGCCCCGAAGGAGATTTACTGTGGTCCTTCGACGGTCACGATTACACCGTCGAGAACGTGGCCGTCGATGCCGATGGATATGTCTACACCGCCTCCTGGGACGGCACGGTGCGCAAAATCGACGAAGAGGGGGAAGAAGTATGGTTGTTTGAGATTGAAGCTGATTGCACTGTGACGCCAGATCTATCAGTGGCCGTAGATACGGAAGGGAATGTATTTTTCGGCTCTACCTCGTGTCCCGTGGCTACCGTCTATAAAATCGATCGCGAGGGCGATGAAATCTGGTCAGTCGAATATTCGGAACAGATCAGGGACATCGCTGTCGATACGGAGGGATTTATTTATCTCGCCACCGGCGGAGGAGATCATGAGGACGGCTGGGGGACGCTCAAAAAAATAACGACTCAGGGGCAACCAGTGTGGACCTTTGACTATGGAGCCCAGCTGTGGTCAGTCGCCGTCGACCCCGAAGGCGCTGTCTATACCGCCGGTGCCTGGGACAGGAGCGTTCGAAAGATTTCCGCTGAGGGAGAGAAAGTATGGGAGTTTATCGACGAGTCGTTGTATCCTCGCACGGTTGCTGTCGATTCCGATGGGTTTGTTTACAGCGGTTTCAGCGACGGGATCGTGCGAAAATTCGACGATCAGGGCGACCCGATGGAAACCTTCGAAGTGAGCGAAAGCGCTATCAACGACCTGGCCGTCGATCCCGGCCTCTACGGGGCCTTCCCCGACGAATGGGAGGCGGATGAATAACACTCCAACATCACATAGCTCGCATAGGTACTGACCGAAAGTGGCTAAGGATCGAGTGGGCGCTGTACGCGAAGGCGCTGGGGCGCTGGGGCGCTGAACGCGGAGCGCGGAGGCACTGTACGCGGAAGTGGTGAACGCAGAGGCACTGGACGCGAAGGCGCGGCAGAGCTCACCGAAGCGCGCGGAAGGCGCGGAGGTGGCGGCGTCATGTGCCTGATGTGGCGTGTCGTGGTAATCCACCGTCACCGTCTGTGGCCGGATGGAGTGGTGGAGGTGTTTTGGCCGATTGCGCAATGAAGTCGCTTGAAAGCACGTCCCATCGCGCTCGGCAACGACGGTCGCGCTGTTTGCAGCGTCATCAGCGCCGCTCTGTGAGCTCTTCCGCCGCCTCCGCGATCCAGCGTTCCTTTCCAGCGCTCCAGCGCTCCGCGTTCTGCGCTCCGCGTTTAGCGTTCCGTGCTCCGCGTTTAGCGTTCCGTGCTCCGCGTTTAGCGTTCCGCGCTACACCGGGTTCGCTCAACGCTCCCCCGGCAACATTCTTGCGATTCGACGGCGCGGAGCGCTAAGGCGCTGCACGCTGAGCGCTGAGGCGCTGCACGCTG
>PWVY01000123.1 GCA_003561665.1 Thermoplasmata archaeon | reverse complement strand
TGAGGGGGTTATCGACGTGAACCCGATTTCCGCGCTAAGGTGAACCATGGAGACTCACGTCTTCGACCTTCGAGGACCCTACGCGCTCTTTCGGAAGCCCTATGCTCCGGTCTCACCGGTGAGCTTCCCTGTCCCACCACCCCCGATGGTTATGGGCATGATCGGAGCGATTTGCGGGTACGGACGGGATGAGTATCTTGACCGAATCGGATGGGATGAGGTCGAGATTGGTGTTGGACTCCAAAGAAGGGTTCAACGTCTCCGGACCGGAATCAACCTGTTGAACACCAAGCAGGGCGAGTTCTTCAGCACCGACCCGAATCGAATCCAGATCCCGCACGAGTTCCTCAAGCGTGTCCACCTGCGGCTCTATGTGGCGAACGGACGCCCAGAGATGATGGAGGACCTAGGAAATCATCTAAAGAATGACACGACCACGTACAACATCTCCCTTGGGCTCGAGCAGTGCCTCGCCGACTTCGAGCACGTAGCTACGACCCAAGCGGAACCGGTCGATGGAGAGGTCTCGACACAGACAGCGATCCCGCAGTCGAAAGTCTCACGTATCGAGTACGAAGAGGACAATCGCTACGGGAACTATCGGGTGCCACACAGGATGCGGCCAGGCCGACAAGTCACGAGCTATAGCCAGATCGTCGTGGAGGAAACCGCCAGCCCCACCACCGTGCACACAAACCAAGCCTTCCAGGTCGGGGAGGACGTTGTCCTTTTCCACTGATGTCCGGTTCACGGAGGCCTTCGCACACGAGGATGACCCACTCCCTGAGCACAACAGACAAGTCGCCTGCATGGGTCGGGACTCGATAAATTCGGCTCCAAACCGGGTTCGAACAGCCCTCATCCTTGCTGCCCTCTTCCATGACGCGGGCAAGGCCACCCGTTGGTTCCAAGAGCGACTGGGGAACGGATCTGGCCCTCGTGACGAGCGTAGCCACCACTCGCGATTCGGCGCGGTGCTAGCGCACCATCTCTTCCAAGCCGGAGAGGTCCGACACACGGATACCGAGTGGCTCCGGTGGGCTACCGTCCTCAGCGTCGCCAAACATCATGGAGACTTCGACAAGAGCCTCGAAAACATTTACACGAGCGTGAAGAGGGACGCAATCTCCTCCGAAGCCATTCGAGCTCAACTTGAAGCGTTCGATCGTAGAGGCTTCCGAGACTGGTTGACTCAAGAACTCGACAGCCTCGAGGTCGAGGTCACCGTCCCCAGCTTCGAACCGGACGAAGTCCTCGATTCTATCAAAGCGTACTTCCCAGGGTTCGAGGGCGTTCCCCACGAGACGAGCGAGGATGGATTCGACTTTCTCCTCGTCTTCGGAGGCCTGGTCGGCGCCGACAAGATCCACGCTACACACCCTCTGTGGTCGTTGGAGTCGCCCGGGCTTGGTCCCGGAGTTGTGGACCGCTACAAAGAAGCCGAATTTGGCCCTCCTGAGACATCGATTAACCTTCTCCGGGATGAGATAGCGGCAGAGATTAACGAGACGATCCAGACTCAACCGAATGAGGGCCTGTACACGCTCACGGCTCCTACGGGCGGCGGTAAGACGCTTGCCGGGTTCCGAGCAGCGCTTGACATCAAGGAACAAAAAGCCGGTTCCCGAGTCGTCTACTGCCTACCCTTTACCAGCGTGATTGACCAAAACAGCGGTGTCCTGAAGGAGGTCCTTGAGGCCAACGACATTAAACCGGACAGCCGAACTCTGCTCACCCACCACCACCGGACCGACCTCAGATACAAAATTCAGGACGAGTTCGTCGAGGACGGGGCAGACCTTCTCGTGGAGACATGGCAGACCGAAACCGTCGTCACGACATTTCACCAGTTGATCTACACTCTATTCACAAGCCGGAACCGTAACCTCAAGCGAATCAGCGCACTCAAGGACGCAGTCGTGCTTCTGGACGAGGTACAGGCGATCCCGTATGAGTATTGGGACGACATCCGAGGGATGATGGAGCTGTGCGCTGACCGTTTGAATACGACGTTCGTGCTGATGACCGCTACGATGCCGCTGATCCTGCCGAGAGACGGAACCGTGGAGCTGCTACCAAGCTACGAGGAGCGCTTCAAGAGCCTGTCCCGGACCCATCTCAAAAACCGGACAGGAGAAGGCCAAACCGTCGAAGGCCTGATAGACGAACTGAACAGGCGCACTCGCGATGACCCCGAAACCTCGATCATCGTAATCCTAAACCGCCGGAAGGCAGTCCGCGAGGTCTACAAGTCGCTCGACGAACCCAGTGGCCGCGCAACTGCGATGCTCTCCACGGACCTAACCCCGAAGCATCGCCAACGCATCCTTGCACGGTTCGAGAAGTCCAACGAAGATCAACCCGCCAAACCGTTCACGCTCGTTACCACGCAGCTTATCGAGGCCGGCGTGGACATCTCCGCAGAAACCGTGATTCGAGACATGGCCCCACTGGACAGCATTGTCCAATCCTCAGGCCGGTGCAACCGGAACGACATGTCGACCATGGGAACGGTCGAGCTGATTCGGCTCGTTGACGACGATGAGAAGCCGCTAACCGACTATGTGTACCCCCCTCTCCTCATCGATGCCACGGAGCACGTGCTCGACGGGAAAACATCATTCCAAGAGGCTGCATTCCACGAATTGGCTCAGTCTTATTTTGAATACCTGACCGACCACGGCGCTCCAGCAAACGTGATCGATTTGCTTGACGGCGGCTCAATCCATCTTCTGGATGACAACGAAGAGGGGCTCCAACTCATCCCAGATGATTACCCCCGACAGGCCCACTTCATTATCCAGGGGCCAGAGGACCGAGAGATTTGGAACCGATACCAGCGCGTCCAAGCCATCGACGATCCCTTCGAACGCCGAGAGGCTTATCGGAAGATGCGCCGGATGTTCATGGAGCGGGTC
>PWVY01000274.1 GCA_003561665.1 Thermoplasmata archaeon | reverse complement strand
TCTTCGAGATCCGCCGAGAGCACAAACAAGGCCCCAGCCCGGTATACATCCGAAAAACCATTTGATACCCTAAAAGATGCCTGTTAGAAGGCGTCTTACTGCTTGGCCAAGGAAGCGCCTAGACCATCACGACAAACGTTTTTATACCCCCCGCGGACGGGTGTGATGCGAACAGCGCTTGCGGTTCGACGGTTCGGCAACACCAAAACGGTTCGGCAACACACACCTCGTCATACCTCGTCTGCCCCTTGCGTTGTTCGCACCCCCTTTCTTCTCCAACCGCCAGCCCCCCAAGCTGGCCCTCTTGAACACCTAGATCGGGTCAACGAGCGAGCCAAAGGGGAAACAGCCCGCCACCGACAACCAGCCTGCCCAAACGATGGAGGAAACGAACGCGGCGACGAAGAACGGCACTTGGAAGGCGAGCTTCCGCGTCTTGTGGCGGTAATACCCCATCGCCATCATCATCGCTGGGAACCCGCCGAAAAATGCTAACCCCCAAAGCCAGCGCTCCGCGATGCGAGGACGCTGGCTTTGGCGAACGCCGAGGCCTCGGGCTCGCGCAGCTTTCTTATCGTGCCGTATCGCCCACCATCCGACACCGTTCATCAAGACGATGAAGCCCCACAGGATCCAACAAACGGCCACGCCCCCTCAACCAATGACCTTTGCTTGAACCTCTCGGTTCTGCAAGGCCACCGTTTGAGCATTCACTCTGGCTCCGAAACGTGCATCGAGCCCTCCAACTGACGAACATCCGGAACCCGCTCCAACAACATCCCCTCCACCTCGATCGGGGTCAAACCCTGCGCAACCTGCCGTGCGATCTTCAACTGATGCTCGCTCTCGGCATAGAACCGGAGCAACGGCTCATCCTCCTCGACACCATCGCCCCGTTTTTTCAACAACTCCACGCCCGCCCCTTTCACCCGCGGAGCACCAAGGGCACGCGCGAGCTTCACGATGGCTCGATTATCCACCGCAGACACGTAACCCCCCTCCTCGCTGCGAATCTCCCACGTGTGCGTACCCACCTCCTGGATGTCAGGCTCAGGGCCTCCCTGAGCCTGCACGATCTCACAGAACTTCTCCCAGGCCGCCCCGTTGTCCAACAACCGACGAGCCTCCGCTTGACCGCGCCCGCGAGGCGCAGCGCCCCCCATCTCAAGCAAGATACCGGCCACGGCGGTCGCCTTCTTCGTGAAGCTCTCCGATGCGATACCATCCCGCATCGCCCGCACGGCTTCGTTCGCCTCCAACGCGGCACCGACCTTCTTCCCGACCGGTTGGCCCCCGTACGTGATCGCGCACTCCACATCCATGCCCAAACGGTCACCCAACGCGATGAAATCACGCGCCATCTCCTTGGCTTCCCCCATATCCGGGACCTTGCTCCCCAAGCCCATCGGGATATCGATCACCACGCAGTCTGCACTGACTGCTTGCTTCTTCGCCATGACGCTGGATAACAAGATCGAGGGGGGGTCCAGAGAAAGCGGATGCTCGACGCGGATGATGATGTCATCCGCGGGGGCAAGGTTCACCGCTCCACCCCATGCCATCACGCCTCCCACCTCGTTCGTGATTCGACGGATCTCATCGGCTGAGAGGTGTACATCGCAGAACGTCTCGACGACGTCACTCGTGCCGGCTGCGCCCGTGATGGCCCGGCTGCTCGTTTTCGGGAGCTTCAAGCCCGCAGCGGCCACGATAGGTACGATGAGGAGCGTGATTTTGTTCCCGGGGACGCCACCGATGCTATGCTTGTCGTAAACGACGTCCTCACCGAAATCGATCCGTTCCCCGGTCTCCACCATGGATTGGGTCAGTTTCTCGGTTTCACGGAGGTTCATTCCATGGATCTCGACGCTGGTGACGAACGCGGCCAACTCGATGTCCGTCAAGGCTCCTGAGACCATGTCTTCCACGAGTTCGTGGATCTCGTCGTGTTCAAGAGCATTCCCCGCCATCTTCGGTCGGATGTGGTCCACGCTCGCCGGACGCTTGGCCGGAAGCAGCTCGAGCTGGTCCCCTTCCGCTACGTCCAACGTTGTGGCCACGTTCGGGAAGACCCCTACGTTCCCCGGTTGTATCACGGCTTTCGTCGTGTCAAGAACAGCGACCACGGCCTCTCCATCGCTTCGTACATAAAGCCGGTCTTGTGCATGGACCCCCAGGGCGTCGGCATCTTCCTTGTTCAGGACAACTTGGTAGCGACCTAAATCCAAATCAAGGAGCTGACAGGAGAGAGAAAGACCCGTGGACGTCATAGGATGGACACACCGTGTCATCCTAAAGGGATGAAGGTTTCCCTATCGGCTTTTCCCCCCGATGGTCGAAGCAAAGGACCCTAAGCGTCCCCTTCGCGCGCGTTCCTGGGCCGCTATTTGTAAGTGCCAAGCCCTCGATCTAGGCTGGCGATGGCTGGAACCGACTGGTACGATGTGTTCGTTGACGAGGACGCAGAACCTCTCGAGGACGATGTTCTCGCGTTGTTCCGTTTCCAACCGGACGAAGACACGTCGACCCTAGAGGCCCTGGGCCGGATCGCGAGCGAATCCAGTGTGGGGACATGGACCACGCTGGCACAGATGCCGGACCGGTTGGATGAGTTGAAAGCCGTCGCCTACGAATGGGATGACGACCTCGTCAAAGTCCGCTACCCTCTCGAACTTTGGGAACCCGGGAACCTGCCTCAGCTTCTCAGCGGTGTCGCCGGGAACATCTTCGGCATGAAAGCGGTGGATCGGCTTCGGTTGATGGATCTACGGTTCCCGGAAGCATACCTCGAAGCGTTCCCTGGGCCGGCGTTCGGGATCGAAGGGCTACGTGAACGGTTGGGCATCTCTGAGAGGCCTTTAACCGCGACCGTGCCCAAACCAAAGCTCGGATGGAGCGCGCAAGAGCACGCAGACGTCGGGT
>PWVY01000349.1 GCA_003561665.1 Thermoplasmata archaeon | reverse complement strand
TCGGTGCGTTGGGTGCTGAAGGTGTAGGCGTCGAGGATGTTCTGGACCGTATCCTCGTTGTCGTCAGGGGTGGGCGCGGGTTGGGGTTGGGCGTCGTGGTGGGCATGCGCGAGGGCTGTGGCGAGGAGGAGGGTGAGGGCTAGGGTGAGGAGGAGGGTGAACCTGGTGCCCCGTGCCATGATGTTCGACCGTTCGAACAGTACTTAGCTTTTTCAGCGAACCAGCGGCCTGGACCAGGATCCTGCCAGAACGCTTATACGCCCACCCCAGCGCAGCACAACCATGCGGGCCGCCCTTACCCTCACGATCGCCACCCTCACGCTCCTCGCAGGGTTCGCCCACGCCCAACCCACCCCCGACGCGCACACCCTCGAACTCTACGCCGACTGGCCCGACACCATCGACGAAGCCATGAACCAACCCATCCCCATCACGCCCCTTTTCCCCTACGGCGAAGACGCCCTCCACGATGGCCCCCTCACCCCCGGATCCGAAACCCTCGACACCCTCCCCACATTCACTTACAAACTCATCAACCCCGACCACTCCCCCGGCCCCGCCGGCGACCTCCCCCTCGACCCCACCCAACCCGTCACCCTCACCCTCTACCTCAGCGCCGACAAAACCAACCCACCAACCGACACACCCCACGAAACCCCCATCGACCCACGCGCCGGCATCGCCCCCCCCGTCACCGTCGAAGCCACCCTCACCATCGGACAAGACACCATCACCACCCACACCCAAACACAAACCCTCCTCACCACCAACCACGCCCCCGGCGAACCCGTCACCCCCTACACCCTCACCCTCCCCCATGACCGCGACACCCTCCACAAAGGCGAAGGCCTCAACGTCACCTTCACCATTCACCAAACCACCACGCCAGAAACCACCACCCAACCCAAAATCAACATCCACACCGGCCAAGACCACCCCACCCACATCACCCTCCCCACCCAACCCAACCCCACCCACAACGAACCTCTCCAACACACCGCCCCCCTCAACCTCGACCAACTCAACGACGACCCCGAAACCACCCTCACCGCCGCCGTCATCCTCCTCACCGGAAGCACCGCCACCGCCGCCCTCGCCGGCACCCGCCTGATCAAACAAACACGCTTCTAAGGCCCCCCCCACCCCACCAACGCCTCATACGCCCGCACCCCACGCTCCAACTCCCCCACCGTCACGAACTCATCCGGCGCATGCGCACGCTCAATCCTCCCCGGCCCACACACCACCGTCGACGCCACCCGCTGCCAATGCCCCGCCTCGCTCGCAAACATCACACTCCTCACCCCCGAAGACCCCCCCACCCCCTCCAACACACCCACCACAGCCCCCGCAACCTCCTCAGACCCCAAAAACGCCGGCTCCCGCTTCACCACCTCCAACGAAACCCCCTCCCTTGGCAACCCAAGCTTACTCCGAACCGACGCCTCCACATCCTCCGCCACCCCCGGAGGAGGAAACCTGCAATCCACCCGCGCAGAAGCCTCCCCAGCAAGCACATTAAACGGCGTCTGCTCACACCTTAACCCCGTCACAGCCGCCGTCGCAGGACCCAACCCCGGATACTCCAACCGGATCGGATGATGCGGAAGATCCCCCAACACCTCCACCAAACGCTCCACCGCAGACGCACCACGACCCCCCTCCCCCCGCGGCGTCGAACCATGCCCCCGCTCCCCCACACCACGCAAACGGAACCAAAGAACACCCTTGCTCGCCGCAGCCACCCTCAACCCCGTAGGCTCCCCCACCACGACCAACGGCACCTCCCCCAACACCTCCCGATCAACGAGAGAACGCACCCCCTCCATCGTTGTCTCCTCATCGGTCGTCAAAACGACCCCCACCGGCGCCTCCGTCGCCTCCACCGCGCTCACCATGCACGCAACCGGCCCCCGCATGTCGCTCGCCCCTCGACCGTACACACGCCCATCCTCAACCTCCCCCCCGAACGCATCCCGCGTCCACCCCTCACCCTCCGGAACCACGTCCACATGACCCGACAAAACAACACCCCCCTCCCCCCGTCGAGCGACGAGAGCCTCCTCTTTCTCGTGCACCTCCACCGAGAGTCCCGCCTCTTCAAGCCAATCTTTGCAACGTTCTAGTGCCACGCTAGCGCTCTCCTCTCGAAGAAGCTCCACCAGCACCTCGACGGGGTCCATGGATGCCACAACCTCTCCCAAAGGAAGAACCTACGGACCTATCGAAGAACGAGGCCTACATAACGGATGCCAGAGATGCCCAGGCAAGCTCCCCAAACATGGAGCAAACGGTGCTCGCGATGGTCGTGGACCCGACACAATTCCTGCAACTGCTCGTCAACGGGGTCATCCTTGGCTCCATTCTGGCGCTTGCTGCGATCGGGCTTTCCCTTGTGTACGGTATCCTCGATCTTGCGAACTTCGCGCATGGGGACCTGATCACGCTTGGGGCCTACCTTGCGTTGTTCTTCGTGGTCCTCGTCACGCTTCCCGTCATGGTCCAGTGGGCGCTGGTGATCGCCCTGGTCTTCGTGCTTTTGGCTTTCGTCGACCGAGTGATCCGACCGTTCGCAGCGAGAACATGGGACCGCATCGGGGAGGATCATTCGTTATCGCCGAGAGAGACGGTTGGATGCCTGTACGTGGGCTTGTTCCTTGTCGCGATGGTGATGGGCGTCACGAGGGCTCCTGAAGTCGCCTCGGGCGTGGCTATGCTGGCTGCGACGGTGCTCGTGCTTGGTGGGTTCTTGGCGCAGTGGTGGGCTGTGACCGCGTCACAGGATCGGGATTGGCGATGGATGGGTGGAGCGGTGGCGGCGGTTCCCGTCGTTGCGGGGTTGTTGGTGTTCGTTCTGGGCCCGTTGGCGGGGTGGGCGGTGACGTGGGGGGGGGGTTTCGCGTTTGCGGTTTTGGTTCCGGTGGGCGTGTTGGTGGC
>PWVY01000275.1 GCA_003561665.1 Thermoplasmata archaeon | reverse complement strand
TGATCTGTGCGTTGGGCTTGCGTCCAGACGGGGTCGCTTTGCGTGACGATGGCGTTGTCTTGACCGGTCTCGCTGAACCGCTCCTCGTCGAGGTTGGCATCGTGGACGAGGGCGCGAACTTCGTACGCGTAGTCGACGCCTTCATCGAGGAGCCGGTCGGAGATGATCCGAGTCTCGACGATGCTTGGGGCTTCGATGATGGCGCCGGGGCTTGAGTCGACCTCGTCGGCGTCCTTCACGTACGTATGCGTGGCGCCGTCTTGCGTAACTTGGTATCCTAGGATCTCTTGGGCATCAGGCTCAGGAAGCTCGGGCTTGGTCCATACGAGGGTGATGGAATCGCCGGTTTCTCGATCGATCGCGTTCACGATCGGGGCGGGGATGGGCTCTGCGTCAAGAAGCGTGGGTGTTTCGCAGGCCTCCGTGGAGGGATCGCTCTCGCCTTCCGCGTTCACGGCGGTCACCGTGTAGCAGCGCTCTTCCCCGTCGGTCACGTCATCGTCAAGGTAATAGGTGACTTCCAGGCCCTCTTGGATGATCTCGCCTGTGTCCGCATCGTGAAGGGTGTAACTCTCGGCGGGCGCGCTCTCGGGGGGAAGCGCCCAGGTGACCTCAAGGCGGGGTTCTTCGACCGTGCTGACGTCGATCGCGGTCACATCGATCGGGGTTTCCGGTGGATCGAGGCTCGGTATCACGAGCGCTTCGTTCTCCGTGACGACGCGGACCGGATCATCGCTGGTGCCGAAGAGATCCTCGTTGCCCCACTCTGCGACATCCGCGATGGCTCCTTGGATGCTCGTACCGCGAGCGGGTTGGACAAGCCCGATGCTTGCATGCGTCATGAGCCCAGACGCCTGGGATCCGCGAAGCTCACCGTCGACAACCGTCCCCATGGCCGCGGCGCTCCCGGAGTCGCCAGGGGAGATCGCACCATAGTAGCCGATTGTATCGCTGGAGGTGGAGTCGAACACGCCTGCACGGGCTTGTGTAAGGAACGACTCGCCTAACCCGAGACCGTAACCGTGCTGGAGGGCGATGTCACCCAGGGAGGGCTGACCCGAGTCGTCGACGCCGCCCCATCGCATTAGGGAGGGGTCCACGAGTTCGTAAAGCTCGGTCGGTACCTGGATGAGGGCGAAGTCGTTGCCGGGCTCGCTGGCGCTTGTCGCGGTCGGGTTCGCGGTCCAACTGCGAGCGAAGTGGATGTCTTCGGCGTCTTCGGCGATGGTCACCCACTCGGCCATGGCTCCCTGGGTCCCGATCGTGCCATCGTCTTCGTTGACGAGGTCGCAGTTCTTGATGCAGACCTGGATCGGTAGTCGGGGTTGGGGATCGTACGCGTCGTCCTCGGTGTTGGTGAACGTGCCACCGGAGACGCAATGGCCCGCGGTGCCGAGGTAGACCTCATCGTTGGGGGTGATTTCCTCGCCTTCGTCTGCGGTGGTCCAGATCCAGTTCGCGGTGCATCCGGCACCGGCGAGGTTCAGGGCGGCTCCGGGCGCGATCGCGCCTTCGTCCTTGAACTGCTGGTGGGCTTGCATTGGCGTGTGGATGTTCTCATCGGGGATCTCTGGCGTATCATGGGTGATCAGTGGCTCGAGCGGTCCCTGGTCCTCGTACACGATGATGTCCGGGTGGGTGGAGGCGTCCGCCATGTCGTGGGCCTGTGAGGGTGCTGAATCTTGGTAGAGGAGGGCCACGTGTTCGGTGGGATCGATGCGGGGCTCGGCCGCGAGGAACCCTTTGTCTTCCTCGCGTTCCTGGATGATCGTTTCAAGATCGTCGCCGGTGAGCATGTTCTCGACGAAGGGGTTTAGCCACCAGTCCCGTTGGTCGGGGTTTTGGGCGGCTTGTAGCCCGAATTCCCCGTTGGGGATCCCGAGGTCGATGACGTTGTCGATGATCGTGGGTTTGAGCGTGGCGTCGGCCTTGATGCCGGTGCCACCCTCGCTTGGCACGTCGATGGTGAACCCTTCCACGGTCACCTCGGCCGCGTGAACCTCGACAGCGGTGTGGAAGAACCCGGCGGTGCTGATCATCACCTCGTCCGGGTTCGCGTTGCATGTGATACCGTTCTCGATGGTGCTGCAGAGCGTGAGCCCGTGAAGGGTTTCGCCGTGCACGTTCGTATCGATCGTGATGGCTTCGGTGTACGTGCCGGGTTGCACCACGATGGTGTCTTGGGGGCTTGCATCGTTGATGGCGGCTTGGATGCTTTCGCCGGGTTGAACGATGATCGTGTCGGTGTCGGTGAAGAGAAGCTCGGTCACGCTAGCGGTTTCCCCGTCGCTGTCCTCGACGGTGAGCGTCACCTCGTACATGCCGGCTTCATCGTAGGCGTGCACAAGCTCTTCGGGGCCTTCGATGATGGACCCATCGCCGAGGTCCCATTCTCGGTGCGTGATCTCCCCGTCGCTTTCGCTTTCGTCCGTGAACGTGACATCCTCGCCTGGTTCGGGCGTGGTAGGCGTCCAAGAGAAGGCCGCGCTGAGGCTCCCGCTTTGGATGGGCGGGCCCTGTTGCACGTAGAAGGATTTCTGTTGGGGTAGGGCTTCGAAGGCGCCGCAGGCGTCGGTCTCGAAGTGAAGGGCGTACTCGCCTGGAGGGGCATCTTCCGGGATCGTGTACGAGGCCGTGAAGGTTCGCGCATCCCCGTCTTGTTCGCTTTCAGCTGGTATCGTGTCCACGATTTGAGGCGTATCGACCCGTTGGAACACGAACTGTCCTTGCGTGCTTTCGTCCACGGTGCAATCGCTGTCGGATCGCTCGCCGAGTTCCCAGGCCTGCATCGAAACATCGACGCCGGGGACAAGGGGCTGGCCGGGGTCAAGTATGACGGGGTTGACGAGTTCTCCTTGGAAGACGACGATGTCGTCGAGGGTAACCTGGCGCAGGATGCTGGGGTTCTCGTCGGTCAACGACCGAACGTTCTCCCGGTCCAGCTCCTCCTCCTCGCAGAAGGCCTCTTGGACGGCTTGGACGGCTCGGTAGGCGTCGACGGCGCCTGCACCTTGGAACCGGTCAGGTCGGAAGTCGTTGGAATCTGGATCGTCGCCGAAGGCGGCACCGTCAGTGTGAACGGGGCGCGCGGTGAACTCGAGGATCTGGTGCGTTTCCCAGGGGGTCAACTCCGCGTTGCAGTCGCTGGCGGCTTGGTTCATCAGGGCGACGGTTCCGGAAACATGGGGCGCGGCCATGCTGGTCCCTGACATGAGCATGTAATCGGAGAAGCCGGACACGCGGGGACCGGTCTGATCGATGAAGTTGCTTTGGCCGACGAGGGATCGAGCAGCCCCGATGGGGTCCCCTGGGGCCGTGACGGTGGGGCGGTGCACGGGGTCCGTGTCCCCTGCATCCCGGTCGCATCCGTCCTCCCAGTCTTTGTCCCAGTCGTCGATGCCGGTGCTGCTCGTGCTTGCAAGCTGCTGGTTGGTTGCATCGTAGCTGCCGACCGCGATGACGCCGCACACGCGGGCCATGCTGTTCATGGTTCCTTGCTCGTTGTTCGCGCTCTGGTCGTCGCCTGCGTTGCCGCTGGACCAGACCACGGTGAGGCCTTCGTCGAGCATCTGGTGCGCAAGCGCGGTGTGGAGTTGCGAGGGGTTGTAGCTGGATCCTCCCTGGTGGCCCCAGCTGTTGGAGACGATGTCGATGTCGTAGCGGTCGTGGTTGAGGATGACCCATTGCAGCGCGTTGGTGGCGAGGGCCATGCTGAGCCCAGCTCCGACGCCAAGCCCGACGATGTCGGCACCGGGCGCTACTCCTTTGAAGGAGGCGTGGGCTTCGCCGAGGCCCGCGGCGGTGCTGGCGACGTGCGTGCCGTGGCCGTGATCGTCCGTGATGGGGCTTTGGGCATTGTCGAGAGCGGTGATGCCCGGAACGAACTCTTGAGGGATCGGGAAGCACTCCTCGGTGTCTGCGAGCCATACGAGGCTTTGGGGGCACGAGTAGAAGACGTGAGGGTGGGCGAGGTTGGCTTTCACCTTGTCTCCCAGGGGGAGGTCAGGGTGCGTGGTGTCGATGCCGGTGTCGATGATGGCGATGGTGGAGCCTTGCCCGTCGACGTCGAGATCTTCCCATACGCCGGGAGTGCGGGCTTGGTCGGCACCGATCTCGCCGGTGCTCGTGTCGAGGTTGAATTCGAGGGGTTGATCGGGTTCGATGTAGGCGATGTCTTCGTGCTGGGAGAGGGTCTGGATTTGGCTTGGCGTCAACGGAGCCCATGCGCTAGGCACGACGCTCATGGTCCATCCGCCAGGTACCCCGTGAGATTCTAGGAGAGCAGCGACGCCGTCTTCGCCGTCTTCGGGCCATTGTTCTAGCGTGACGGCGGCGAGCCAAACATCCTCTTCATCCGCTTGTTGGGCCCAGTCGGCCAGCCAAGGGTCGACCACATCGCCCTGTATCTCTTCGGCCGCGGCGGGGCTGGCCAACAGGAGCATGCTTACCGTCGCGAGCAGCAACGCGAGCCCGAATCCATGGGAGAACGTGTTCGTGCATCGCGCTTTAACCGAATGCAGGGTAGGAGTATCTGTCATATGCGTGCCTCCGGCGTCAGCCTCCCAGCTAAACGCCAGCGTATCGCGATACCCGTCGACCTATTAATATATTGACGAGCCTATAGAACTAGGAGGGGGAACACCCCAGCCCAGGGGGAGCCTTTTCCTAACACGCCCCCTTCACGAACACGATGACGACCGTGGAACTCACCGTCGACCACGACACCGAGAACGTCATGACCACGACGACACCCAGCGGGCACACCTTCACCATGGACAGCAAAACCGAGCCCGGCGGCGAAGGCCCCACCCCCGTCGAACTGCTCCTCGCAAGCGCCGCCGCTTGCAGCCTCATCGATGTCCGCATCATCCTCGAGAAGAAGAAATACGACGTTATCGACCTACGCGTCCACGCCCAAGCAACCCGCCGCGAAGACCACCCCCGACGCTTCGAAGACATCCACCTCACCTACGAGGTCGCCGGCGACGTCACCAAGAAAGACCTCCAAGACGCATGCGAACTCAGCGTCGAGAAATACTGCAGCGTCCTCGCCACCCTCGAAACACCCCCCCAACTCTCCTGGACCGCCAACCCTCAAACCGACGCACCCTGAGCCTCCCCACCCTCCTCCACCTCAGCAGCCACCGCAGGCTCCCGCCCCAGCGTCACCAACGCCACGCCACAGAACACCAACGCCGCCGCAACGAACGTACGCCCCACCACTGCCTCCCCCAAGATCCACCACGCGAAGAACACGCCCGCGATCGGTTGCAAGTAAATGAACGCCGCCACCGTGCTCGACGCCACACGCTTCAACGCCCACAGATTCAACGCGTACACCGTCGCGGTCGGCCCCAACACCACGTAAGCAAGGATCCACGCCGAACGCGCATCCACCACGAACGCCCCCGCCCCCGCCTGCACCCACGCGATCGGCACCAACATCAACCCCCCGAACAAGAAGATCCACGAGATCGCCGTCAACGGCGGCACCCTCGACAAGATCGGCCGACTGATCACCAAATACAACGCGTACGAGAACGTGTTCGCCAAGATCAACAAATTCCCCACATCCCCCATCGTGAACCGACGCGGATCAAGCAACACCAAAACGCCCACCAACGCCAACACGATGCCCCCCAACCGCTTGGCCCCCAACACCTCGTAACCGAACCCCACCGCGATCGCGTACGTGAACACCGGGATGACCGTCATGAACAACGTCGCGTTCACCGCCGTCGTGAAATCCAACCCCCACATGAACAAGCCCTGATTCAACACGACCCCGAACACCGCGAACAACGCCAACCGAGCCAAATCCCCGCTCGACGGGATCGGGCTCGCATGCACCAAACGCTCCAACGCGAACAAACAACCCGTCCCCAACGCCACACGAATCGCAACGAACACCGTCGGATGCAACCCCTCCAACCCTAACTTGCCCGCCACCGGCAACGTCGCGAACAACAACTGCACCGTCACCAAGGCCCCATACGCCATGCCCTTGCCACGATGCACACCCCGGCCAACCCCCTCCATCCCTTCAACGTGACCCTACCCGTTCTTCTTCACCGCACGACGCAACGCGCCCGCTGTTGCAAGCACCATCAAACACCACGCCCCCAAGAAGCCCACCGCCCACTCCCACTTCCCCGCCCGCAAGAACAATCCCACCGGCACGCCAAGGATGACGACGAACACGACGATGACCAGCGCCAACTGGCGCGGTGACTTGTGAAGCGGGCGCACCTCGCTCACGCGCCCCACCTCAATGTGCTCCCCTCGAACGCGAGCCCGGCCACAAGCTGACGCTCCTGCAGGACGCCGAGGGAGCCTTGAGGCCGCATCATGCAAACGGCCAAGCGCCCCCTCGGTAAGAACCTTCAGCCCGCACCCCCACTGCGAGGCAACGAGCAAGGCCGCATCCTAGGGCACGATCAGGTGCCGTACCTCCGTGGCATCCTCCATCGCTTCGTCTTGCGTCCAGGGCACTTCTTTGAGTTCGAAGTCAACGTACAAGGCAAGCTGGTCACCCATGTGCGCGGGCTCCATGCCCAAAGCCAAGAGGAAGAACGCGTCGACCGCGTTCACGTGGCCTGACGCCCCAGGCGGAAGCGTAGCAAAGCTCTGGGATACATCGCTCCCCACGTGGAAATGGTAGTATGTGGCCCGGTTCGTCATCGGGATCGTGTACGCGGGGCCAAGGCCCAGGGACGTGAACGGGGACTCGTGCTCGGGCGTCAACGGGATCTCCTCCGTGTGGGTCACGTTCAAGCCCGTGTTCGAGAAGGCTTGCCCGATGAGCAGCTTGCACGTTTCCTCCTGGTCCGTGTTCACGTTGTTGCACCAGTCCTGGTCCGTGGTGCCCATGAGGGCATCGCGGAGCACGGCGAACTTGTTCGCGTGCTGGCCATGGTCGCCCGCGTGCGGGTCGCTGGATTCCAAGGGGGACCATGTCACGTCGCGAACGTGTTCGCCAAGCTCGTCGTCGAAGACGAGGTGCAAGAGCTCCTCGGTGACGCGCTCGAACACGGTCATGCCGGGATGGTAGTACCCGTCCTCGTCGATCTCCCAGGTGTAGTCGAGATTGCGCCATTCCTCGAGCGCTTGGGTGCCCCCGTCTTGCACCCAGTCGGGGGCGTTGTCGAGGAGGAGGGGAACGATGCCGTGGGCAAGCTGGCTGTGCGTGGCCGCGTCTTCGAGGATGGTTTTCACATCGTCAAGATCGAGCTTCCCCTCGTTGTCGTCGAGGGCTTGTTGCGTGATCGTGTCGAGTTTGTCCACCCGGTGCATCGAGCCCCATAATTCGCGCGCGTCCCCGCTGGTCCATCCTTCTTGGGGGAGGTTGTTCCAGTTCGCGTAGTACCCCGTCTCGGGGTCGCAGTCCCAGGGCAACTCCTCGCCGGTGAGCGCTCCTTCCCAGGACCATTCGTCGCCTGCGGGCGTGGGCAACCGGGGATCCAATGCGGCGTTGCGTACGGGTTGTTTGCCGACGTGGAAGAAACAGATCGTTTCTTCATCGTCTTCGTCGAGGCCTGCGTAGTGGAAGTTGAACGTGAACGAGAAGTCCTCGAACATGTCTTGGAAGTCGCTGGCGTCCTCGCGTTGGCTGACCGTGAGCCATTGAACGGCGGAGCGAACCTCTTCGCCTCTGGAGGCGCTGTGCTCGGTGAAGAACCACGCGGGCTCCCCCTCATCATCGTACGTGATGTCCGTGACGGGGCCCAGGTGACTCATGCACACCTCTTGGTGCACCACGTTCACGGGCGGGTCCCCGCTTTGGGGATCGTAGAGGGCGGGGGGCGTGAACAGGGTGTGCTCTTCCACGCGACAATCCAGCTCCTTGACCTCGCCGTCCCAATCGTAGCTGCGTTCGCCTTCCGCGGGGAGGGCGACCTTATCGATCTGGTCGCTGATGCCGCTGGTGACGGTGACGCTGAAGTTCTCCATGGTGCCGATGATGACGCCGGGGGCTCCCGTGATCCCCATGCCTTCGGCGGCGATGCCGGGGCCATGCAGACCAACCTCGTAGGGGACTTGGGGAACGAAGTACCCCATCTGGGGGCCCCCTCCCATGAGGGCTTCCCCGGTCTGGGAGAGGTCGGGGCTGACAAGGAGCGCGTTGCTGCCAAGCTGGAAGTTGATGCTTTCCCCTTCGAAGAACCCGAAGGACGGGAGGACGGCTTCATGGTCCAGCCCGAAGCTGACAGCGCCTTTCGCGGCGTCCGTTGCTTCTCGTTGCTCGGGGGGGACGTCCTGGAAGCTTGCTTTCGGCTCGCCTTGTGGGTCTTCGGGGGCGTCGTAGGGTCCGGGGATGGTGGGGTAGGCTTCCTCGTGCTCGAACCACACGATGTCCCCGAAGGCCTCCCATGCGTTCGCACCGAGCGTTTCGTCCAAGGTTCCAAAAAGCTGCGCGTTGCTGACTTCGGCGCCGCCTGACACGCCGAACTGGGCCAACAGGAAGCTTGCCACGGCGACGGTGTCGATGGGTTCCCAGGGCATGAAGGCGTGTTGGAGGGCCGCGAACTCGGCCGGCATCTCGCCGGTGGCTTGCATCTCGGTCGCGGCGTGATTCACGCCGTCCGAGAACGCCACCACGGCCTCCCGGAAGGCGTCACCGATGTTGGGATCGTCGTACATGGCTTGAAGCTCATCTTCGCTGTAGAGGCTTTGCCGCGTGTTTAGATCCATCTCGAGGATGCCTCCGCCCGGGCCCACGACGCTTGCACCTTCCCCGTAGGCGAGGTGGCGAAGAAGGTCCATGGCCCACAATCGGTCTTCGGCTTGCGCGTACCCGTTCGCATACCACAACGCCTCTTCGGTATCTGCGTAGATGTGGGGCACACCGTACGCGTCCCGAACGATCGTGGCTTCATCCAGGATGTCGCTCTCTTGGGCTTGCTCGGTCCCGATCAGGCTCCCCGCCGCGGGGATGCTTCCTGCTACAAGGACCAACGTTACGATCGCGGTCAACAGCCTCTTCATGGTACGAACTCCCACACCGTCATCCACGGTTCTCACCAAGAAGCCTACCCTCTGCGGGGACCGCTCCGCGGGACAAGGGGCCTTCGCCCAAACGCTCAAGCCTGGTTAGCTCTCTGGGGGAAAGCGTGCCCAGGGCAGCTCTGGACACATGAGGGTCCCTATGCTTCGAAACACGACGCCCATGATCTTCCCGTCAGACCTCGAGGAATCGAAACGCTTCTACCAAGACGTGCTCGGGTTCGTCGTCGCAGGCGAGGACGACGGGTTCGTCGAGTTGAGAAGCAACACCATCACGCTTTGGTTGCACGACGACGCTACGGTGCAAGACGACGCGTACCGCAAAGAGCTCGAAGAGAAACCCCGGGGCGTGGGCTTGAACCTCTGCTTCGAAGTGGATGATGTCGACAAGTACTACGAGCGCCTCGTTGAGAACGAGGGAGCGCCCGTCGAGCAGGAACCGGAAGAGAAACCCTGGGGGATTCGGCGCTTCACCGTTCGCGACCCCGATGGGTACCACCTTCAGTTCTTCTCTTACCCCTGACCGTCCGCGTTGACGTGATCAACGAGCGCATCCAACGCTTGGCCTCGATGGCTCAGACGCCCTTTCTCCGCTTGCGTCATCTCCGCGAACGTTCGCTCCTGCCCCTCCGGGACGAAGATGGGGTCGAAACCGAACCCAGCGTCACCTCTCTTCTCATGAGCGATGCGCCCCTCCACGATGCCTTCCAAGAAGACCGCGTCACTCCCGTCCTGGAATCCGATCACGGAACGGAACCGGGCCGACCGCTCCTCCACATCGCGCAGAAGGGACAAGATCCCATCGTTGCCAAGCGTTCCGTAGGCGAAAGACGCGTACACCCCGGGGAACCCATCCAGGGCGTCCACGAACAACCCCGAGTCCTCGAGCATGAAGGGAGCCTCCAGGCTTCCCTCCAACTCTCGGAGACCGAACCGACATACCGAGAGAAGATCATCGCTCTGGATCTCGGTGTAACCCCGCGCATCGCTCTTCACCGTGAAACCGAGCGGTTCCAACCGTTCACGTGCCTCGGAGAGCTTCCCCTGGTTCCCTGTGACGAACGTGATCTTGGACACAGTGCGAAGGCACACGATAGGGCAGGTTAAGGTCTCCGACCGGAACCTAACCGCTTCCCTGTTCGCTCTGGAAGGCACGAGCGTCCTGGATATCATGCTCATCGAACTGCCAGGGAACATCCCCCTCCTCCAGAAGGTCCAGGATGTCGTCGTTCGCGACGGCGACCTGCCAGTACATCACGGACTCGTCGTTCTCAGAATGGCATAGCCCAGGGTTATCGTCCGTTTCAGGCCGCGGGTCATCCGTCATCTCACGGTCCTCGACCATGGGTAGGGGGCAGTTGACGAGCCCGAAGAGGTGACCGGCTTCATGGATAGCTACGGCGCGTGTGAGCTTCCACTCCTCGACGCCTTGACGAACAGGCTGGCACGCCGTAAGAGGGTCTTCCTCTTCGGTGCACGTTTCTGGATCGGGTTGGGCGATCCCATAACAGGCGGGCTCATCGTTCGGGCACGTGGCTTCCTGGATGGAGCCCTTGAAGATGGCGAAGGCGTGCGGGGCGAAGGCCACGCCCGCGATGTGGCCTCCGAGCTTCCCGTCGAGGAACAGAGCGTGCATGACGACGCGATCCTCGGTGGCCTCGACCGTTTGATGCTGTTTATGGAAGTCGATGAGTTCGGTGATGCTGTAGATGTAATCGTCGCCTTTAGCGGGGATCGACGCGTTGGTCACGATCTCGACGTTCTTGTTCGTGATCCGTTCGATTTCCTGTACGAAGTGTTGCTCGGCGGGGGTGTCTTCGTCCCAAAGCGCACCGGGTGCGTGACTGATCTCGACGACGATGGTGCTCGCATCGGTGCCCAAGTAGTCCGGGTAAGCGTCCCCTGGGCCTTGGGGGGTGGTGGGTTGGAAAACGTCGGCAAGCTGCATGCATCCTGTTGTGAGGGTGGTGATCAGGAGAAGGGGGACGAAGAGCTTGATTCGGTGGCCTGCTTGGTCCCGCATGCGGGGGGGTGAGGTGAGTGGGTGTTAAAGTGGGTGATGGTTGTTCCCCGTCTTCGAAGAGGGTTGGAGGGGGGTTCATCGGTATCGGCCGCGTGTTTGGACCTCTTCGAGCTGGTTTAGGACCTCGTCGCGGTGGGTGGGGGTGTATCCTTCGAGCACGGCGTCGAAGCCGCCGTGCGGGTTGTGGTGTGTGGCTTCGAGGGCTTCGTCGAGCACGTGGA
>PWVY01000149.1 GCA_003561665.1 Thermoplasmata archaeon | reverse complement strand
TGAGCGACACGGACTGGGCTTCATGGATGTCGTCACGATCCCCGAGGGCGACATCGCGTACCTCACCCTCTACGACCCTCGAGGACGCATCGCGCTCCTTGAGATCCCCACCAGCGATGCCGGGTTCAAACTGTCCCGCATCGTGAACAAAGTCACCATCAACGCGCAACGCACCCAGCTGAACCTGCACGACGGGCGAAACGTGCTCGTCAAAGAAGACACGTACAACACAGGAGACGTTCTTCGTTTGAAGGTCCCCGACCAAACCATCGCCGATCACTACGCCTTCGACGAGGGCGCTCGCGTCCTCGTCACCGGCGGGGCGCACGTGGGAGAGCTCGCGACGGTGAAAGCGAAGAAGACCGTACGCTCCAGCGCGCCCAACCTCGTCGAACTCGAAGGCGACGACGGGACGTTCGAAACGATTCAAGATTACGCGTTCGTCATCGGCGAAGATGAAGCCGCTTTGGACATCCCGGAGGTGACGTTGGATGGCTGAGGCAGAGAACGTGATGCGCCGCGTCGACATCGAGAAAGTCGTCGCCAACATCGGCGTTGGAGAAGCCGGCGAACGTTTGCTCAAAGCTGAAGCCCTGTTGGAAGAGCTCACCGGCGGCCAACCCGTGCGGACACGCGCAGGGAAGAAGGGCCGCGAGTTCGGGATACGACAAGGAAGCGAAGTGGGCGTCAAAGTCACACTCCGCGGTGAAAAAGCAAGGAAGTTCCTCGACGAAGCCTTGTGGACGCGTGAGCACCGCCTGCCGGGCTGGTCTTTCGACGACAACGGGAACGTTAGCTTCGGTGTGAGCGATCACACCGACTTCGAGAAGATGCGATACGACCCCGATGTGGGCATCTTTGGCCTGGACATCGCGGTCGTGCTCGAACGACCCGGTGCGCGTGTCAAGCACCGTCGGATGCGCCCCACCAACGTCGGCAAAGACCACCGGGTGCACTGGGAGGATGCGATGGACTTCATGGAAGACGAATTCGACGTTGAGGTGATTTAGCCATGGCCAAAGAAGGACCCACGAAACCCTTCGGTCGAGGCTACAACCGTTGCAAACGATGCGGACGACAGCGCGGCCTGGTCCGGCGGTACGGGTTGTACCTTTGCCGCCAATGCTTTAGAGAAACCGCCCGCGAGCTGGGGTTCCAGAAGTACAGTTGAGGTGACAAGGATGCAAAATGACCCGATCGCGGACGCTTTAAGCTCCATCCGGAACGCGGAACGAGCCGGTCTTGGACGGTGCCAGCTTGCACCCGCAAGCAAACTTCTCGGCAACGTGCTAGACGTGATGCAGCAAGCCGGTTACATCGGCCCATACGAGTTCCAAGAAGACCACCGAGCGGGCCGTTTCGATGTGGAACTGCTCGGCAACGTGAACAACTGTGGCGTCATCAAGCCCCGTTTCAGCGTGAAAAGCGAAGACATCGAAGACTGGGAAGCCCGATACTTGCCCGGGCGAGATTTCGGGCGCTTGATCATCACGACGACGAACGGCGTCGTCGATCACAACGAGGCAAAACAACTAGGCGTCGGCGGGAAACTGCTCGCCTACGTGTACTGAGGTGAAACACGTGAGCATCAAAGCCGTTGAAGAACGAAGCGTCCCCCTCCCAGAGGACGTCACCGTCAGCGTGACCGAGGACGGAACCGTCACCGTCTCCGGTCCTCAAGGTGACCAATCACGACGCTTACAACATCCCCAGATCACGATCGAACCCCGTGAAGACGAAGTCGTCGTCACGGCAAGCCCCGCCCGGCGCAAGCTCGCCGCGCTCGTGGGAACATTCACGGGGCACATCGAGAACATGGTGAACGGGGCCAGCGAACCCTACACCGCCGAGTTGAAGATCGTCTCCAGCCACTTCCCTATCAAAGCACGCGTGGACGGGGACACCGTCGTCATCGACAATTTCCTCGGAGAGAAAGCCCCCCGCCATGCTCGGATCCTCCCCGAGACCACGGTCGAAGTGAGCGGGGAAAACGTAACCGTCACAGGCCCGAACAAGGAGCACGTGGGTCAAACCGCCGCGAACATCGAGGACGCCACGTACGTACGCGGGTTCGACCCGCGCGTGTTCCAAGACGGGATCTACATCACGAACAAGCCAAGGTGACAACGATGGCCAACGATCAAGACACGTTCAAAGAAACCATCGCGAACCTCCCCGGCGTGGGCGAAGCCAAAGCGCAAGCCCTCTGGGAAGCCGGGTACCGATCCATCGAGGATGTCACCGAGGCTTCCATCGAAGACCTCACCGAGGTCGAAGGCATCGGTGAAAGCCTCGCCGAGGCGATCCTCGAAGGCCTTGAAGACCTCGAAGAAGCAGAGGATGCCCACGAAGAAGGGGAACCCGCCGAGGAGGATGAAACGTCCTTCGAAGCGATGACCGAGGAGAACTTCGTGGATGCCATCAGCGAGCTTCCCGGAGTGGGTGAAGCCAAAGCGCAAGCCCTCTGGGAAGCCGGGTACCGATCCCTTGCGGAGGTTCAAGCGACCGACGCGGACACCCTCGCTGACGACGTGGATGGCGTAGGCCCCAAGCTTGCCGAAGCCATCCTCCAAGGCATCGAGGACCTCGAAGCCCCGGAACCCGAACCCGAGGTCGAGATCGTCGAAGAGGACGAGACGGAAGAGGATGAAGCCGAGATCGTCGAAGAAGAAGCCTACATCCCAAAACCCAAACCGTCCCTCGACGAAGCAACCGCGAGCGCGCTCAAGCTCCGCAACAGCATGAACGGTTCACGCCCCCGGTTCGTCCGACGCAACTGGTGGCAGTTCCCCAAGTTCGACAAAGACCACTCCTGGCGGCGGCCCCGAGGCACGCACTCGAAACAACGGGAAGGTCGAAAGCACGCACCCAACCGAGTCAAGGTCGGATACCGCGGACCCAAGAAAGCCCGCGACTTGCACCCCAGCGGGTTCGAAGAG
>PWVY01000129.1 GCA_003561665.1 Thermoplasmata archaeon | reverse complement strand
GGAGCTCAACCCCCTCGGCCGCATCATGGCCGGGATCCTCCGGCACTTCCCGGACCGGTTCGGGCTTGAGATGGATGAGAAAGGCTGGGTGGACCTGGACGCGCTCGTGGAGAGCATCCAGAACAAACGCGATCGGTTCCACTGGCTTCGCCCCCGCCACGTGCAAGGCGTCAGCGATACGGACCCGAAGGGTCGCTACGAGATCAAGGACGGGAAGATCCGAGCCACGTACGCTCACTCCTTGGACCTGGAGTGGGATTTCTCGACGGAAGGAATCCCCGAGAGCTTGTACTACCCGGTCTCAGAGGAGGAGCTGGAGCTGGTGCTCGAGCGGGGCTTGAACCCCAGCGATCGATCTTTGGTGCACCTCTCGGAGACGTACGAAAGCGCGCTCTCCGCGGGGCTTCGACGCGTGGAGAACCCCATCATCCTCGAGGTTGCAGCCCAGAAAGCAAGCGAGGATGGGAACACGATCTGGAACGCTTCCAAGACCGTGTACACGACCGAGCACGTTCCCGGCGAATACCTCTCCCGCGCCCAATAGCGCATCATCGCGGTTGACCGCGAACCTTCATCAAGGAGGAGCGGTTACGGCCGCCGACACGTTGCCGGGGTGGCTCAGCCTGGTAAGAGCGCCGGACTCATAATCCGTAGGTCACGGGTTCGAATCCCGTTCCCGGCATTCGGTCATCTTCTTGCAGAACCCCGCAGGATGCGCACGACCGGCACACGCGCGGCGTACGAAGGCTCCCGTCTGAAATCGTGTGTTGTGGCAATCCAATCACACGGGAGCCCTGGCATCCCATCCCTCACAGAAGTTAAACACCGACCTCCCCTTGGAGCAGTGTGCGAACGAAGCACACCGTTCACGTGCAAGATGCGCGAACCATGGACCTCATCGAGGACGATGCGGTGGACCTCATCGTCACCTCGCCCCCGTACCCGATGGTGGAGATGTGGGACGAAGCCTTCGGGGACCTGAACGAAGAGGCCGAAGACGCCCTGGAGAACGAGGACGGGCAAGGCGCCTTCGAGGCCATGCACGAAACGCTCGACGAGGCCTGGAAGGAGACCGCCCGCGTGCTGGCTCCCGGCGGCATCGCGTGCATCAACATCGGGGATGCCGTGCGCCGCATCGGGGACACCTTCCAAGCCTACCCCAACCACGCCCGCATCATCGACACGTTCACCCAGCTTGGCTTCGACGTTCTCCCGGACATCCTCTGGCGCAAGCCCACCAACAGCCCCAGCAAGTTCGTCGGCAGCGGCATGCTCCCCACCAACGCGTACGCCACGCTCGAACACGAGTACATCCTCGTCTTCCGCAACGGCGAGAACCGCTCCTTCCCCCCCAACCACCAACCTCGATACGAGAGCGCGTTCTTCTGGGAAGAACGAAACGTTTGGTTCTCGGACGTCTGGACGGATGTGAACGGGGCCCTCCAAAACCTCGAACATGACGACCTGCGCGAGCGATCCGCCGCGTACCCCTTCGAGATCCCCTACCGCTTGATCAACATGTACAGCATCCAAGGCGACACCGTTCTGGACCCCTTCTGGGGAACCGGCACGACCACCCTCGCCGCGATGGCCTCCGCCCGATCCAGCATCGGTTTCGAGCTTCAACAAGCCCTCGTCGACCGGTTCCACGACCGAGCACACCACATCCCCCCCATGACGCAACGCGTCGCCCACGAACGCCTCACGCGCCACGAAGCGTTCGTCGAAGAACGCCAACGCGACGATCACACCTTCAAGTACACCGCCGAAACCTACGGGTTCCCCGTGACGACGAAACAAGAAAAACGCATCCTCCTCCACACCACGGACACCCTCACGCGCACCCCCCACGGGTACGAAGCGCAACACACGCCCTTGACGAAGAGCACAAGCGACAAACCAGCCGACCCAAAAGGGCAAACCCGCCTCCCCACGACCAGCAACGACGCTGCCTAAACCCGCCCGGACAGGGGTCGGTTTTTAGGCCCCAAGCGTATGGGAGACCCAATGCCCTCACGCACGCCCGAGATGGTGGGGCCCGCCAACCTCCCCACTCCCCTGGGCGATTTCAAGGTCCACGCCTTCCGCCACGACGACCTCGACGGCGAACACGCCGTCCTCACCCACGGCGACCCCGCAAACCAAGATGCGGCGCTTTGCCGCATCCACAGCGCCTGCCTGACCGGGGACGCCTTCCACAGCCTCCGCTGCGACTGCGGAGCCCAATTCGACACAGCCCTCGAAACGATCCACGACGAAGGACACGGCCTCCTCATCTACCTCAACCAAGAAGGACGCGGCATCGGCCTGTTCAACAAGATCCGCGCCTACACGCTCCAAGACGACGGCCACGACACGGTCGAAGCCAACGAGAAACTCGGCCTCCCCGCCGATGCACGCACCTACACCGCCGCAGCACACATCCTCGAAACGCTCGACATCCAACGCGTCCGCCTGATGACGAACAACCCCGACAAGGTCAACGCTCTCGAGAACGAAGGCATCACCGTCGAAGAACGCCTCCCCCTCCTCGTCAACCAAGACGAACACGCCCGCGCGTACCTCGGAGCCAAACGCGACCGCCTTGGCCACCTGCTCCCACCCTAACCACGCCCGGCAGACAGGTTTTAGTCCCCCCCACCGGTTCGCCCCCACGCCGCGCGCCACCGAGGGAGACCCCATGCCCACACCAAGCCAACACGCCGACTACGTCACCGACCAAGTCCAACAACACCACCACCTCTTCGAAACCTCGCTCCCGATGATCGCCAGCGAGAACTGCATAAGCCCCACCGCACGACGCCTGCTCGCCAGCGACTTCCACGACCGCTACGCCGAAGGCCGCCCCGGCAAACGCTACTACCAAGGCCTCGAACACATCGACAACGTCGAACGCCGCTGCGAAACCCTCGCCCAAGACCTCCTCGATGCACCCTACACCGACACGCGCCCCACCTCCGGGACCACCGCCAACATGGCCGTCTTCTTCGCCCTCGCCGAACCCGGCGACACGCTCATGACGCTCGACACAGACAGCGGCGCCCACATCAGTCACGCCCGCATCGGGGCCGCAGGCGTCCGAGACCTCAACATCGAACCCCTCCCCGATGACCCCGACCGCTTGACCATCGACGAAGACGCCGCCGCGGACCGCATCCGAGACATCGAACCCGACATCCTCCTCCTCGGCCAGAGCCTCTTCCTCTTCCCCGCACCCGTTGAAACGCTAGCGCCCGTCGCGAAAGAAGTCGACGCCACCGTGCACTACGACGGGGCCCACGTGCTTGGCCTCATCGCAGGAGGCCAATTCCAAGACCCCCTACGCGAAGGTGCAGATCTCCTGACCGCGAGCACGCACAAGACCCTCCCCGGGCCGCAAGGAGGCATCATCGCATCCACCAAGGATCCAGAAGGCAGCTCCGAAGAGGAAGCATTCACCAAGCGCCTGGACAAGGGCGTGTTCCCTGGCGTGGTCTCGAACCACCACCTGCATCATTTAGCCGCGAAAGCCGTCGCCTTCGCCGAGCACTTAGAACACGGAGAGGCATACGCGCAGACCATCGTGGACACAAGCCAAGCCCTTGGCCAAGCGCTCAGCGAGCGCGGTTTCAGCGTTCTTTGCGAAGAGCACGGGTTCACCCGCAGCCACCAACTCGCCGTGGATGTCGGCGAACACGGGGGCGGTCGAGACATCGCTCAGCTGTTGGAGGATGCAGGCGTGATCTGCAACATGAACATGATCCCCGGCGATGAGAGTCCGTTCAACCCCAGCGGCCTTCGCCTCGGGACGCAAGAGCTCGTACGCCGAGGCATGGGCCCCGAGCACATGGATGAGGTGGCCGAGATTTATGCGCGCGTCGTGCTCAAAGGTGAAGACCCTGAGAAGGTGAAAGGCGACGTCGCGAACCTCGTTGACGCGTTCAACACGGTGCAGTACTGCTTCGATGAGAAGGAGGCGTACCGCTTCTGGGAGCTGGCCTAGATGATTGAGCCTGGTGTGACCCCCAGTCATGCGAGAAACCTTTTATATGGGGTCCACTTACCCGTCGAACCAGCACCTTGGACCTTCGCGGCCAGGGCGCTGGCGGTTTAATCGCGAAGAGGTCGTCCGGATGTCAGCTGCTGCGACTGAAGCAACTTTGGAAGAGTTCCTTGAGAAGAAGGAACGGTTGAACGAACGTGCCAACAAGCACCGCTCCAAAAGGGACAAGCTCAACCAGCAGACCAAGGATTGGGCTCAAAAACGGGATGAGCTTAATGCCAAGGTCCGCGAGCTTGTGGACAAGGCCAACGAGCACCGGACCCGCCGGGATGAGCTCAACACGAAGGTGCAAGAGGTCAAGGATCTCCGGGACGAGTTGAACGCGGAGGCCGCTGAAGCTCGTGAGGCGTTCGAAGCCGCACGACGCGAGCAGAAGAAAGACGATGGTCCAAGCATCGGGCAGCTGAAGAAGAAGATCCGGAAGCTCGAGGAAAAGCACATGACGCAGGCTCTCGAGCCTGACAAGGAACGCGACCTCATCGACGAGATGAAGGATCTTCAAGCTCAAATAGAAGAGAAGGAAGAGAAACTCTCGCAGGACGAGGACACGAAAGAGCTCTTCCAAGCCTTCAAAGAGGTCAAGGACAAGGCCGAAGAGGCACACGAGGAGGTCACGGAGCTCGCCGAGCAAGCTCAAGAAGAACACGATCAGATGGTGAGCTTGTTCGAGGAAGCCGACGAGGTCCGCAAGAAGGCAGACAACGCGCAGGACAAGTTCGTCGAATCGAAGGAGCTCGCCGATCAAGTTCACCAAGAGTACATCGAGATGGTGAACCAGATCCGTGACTACGAGAAAGTCATCGTGGGCCTCAAGCAGAAGGAGAAGAAGGCCAAGAAAGAGGTCAGCGAGCGCGAAGCCAAGGAAGCCGCCACCGAGATCTACGAGCGGTTCAAGAAAGGCGAGAAGCTCTCCACGGATGACCTGATGGCGCTACAGAAAGCCGGGTTCCTCTAAGGACGTCCAGAAGGAACCGGTTTAAGGCCCAAGAGGCTAGTGTAGCGTCTTGTGGACCTTGATTTCCATCCGGGGCTTCCTTTGGAGGTCCGTATGGACCTTGAAGAGGCAGGCCGGGCAGCGGGGCTGCCGTTGTGGAAGCTTGAGCTTCTAGGGCAAGATGAGACGGTAGCGTTGGATTTCAGAGAGGCGGCCAGGCGAGGGCAGGAACAGGCGTTCTTGGGTTCTGTGGACTGGGATGTTCTTGAAGCGCGGTACCAGTCCCGCAAGCGCTACGAGGCGGGACGTTTCTGGTCGCGACCGAACATGACGCCCGCGTTCCCCGAGATCCTCCCGATGGCGTAGGCTCAGCAGCGAAGCGCCACGGGGTGTCAAGGTGCACCGTTGCGCCTGGAAACAAAAGACCTGGGGAGTCTGCACAACCCCTATGTAACGTGGACGAGTGAAGGGAGTACGGGCCCTGGCACCCCGCTTAGGGGTGCGCCGTCCGCGCACGGTGCCCTTTCTCCTGGGGAGGAGTGAAGCGCGTGAATTACGGCCAAGAATGGTTCGATATCGGAACCAGCATCAACGTGGCCGAGAACCTCTCGGAACGAGGTTTCGAGATCAAAGCCGACACGGACCCCATCTCGCGCCGACGTGCGTTCTACGCGCGCGTGGCCCGCTGAAGGTCCCCTGGCTTCCTCGTTGATGCTCTACGCTGTCCCGAAGCACTTCACAGGGATGGGTCGGCGACGGTGTCAACCATGCCCGGGGGCTTGACCCCCGGCGTTTTCTTCTCTTCGAGCATGGCACAGCGTGAGCCTCAAATAGAGGTTCAAGATTGTCCAGAGCGTCGGTCCAAGAGTCCACGGCTAGCCCGGTGGTGTAGAGGCCAATCATACGAGGTTCTGGTCCTCGTTACCCAGGTTCGAATCCTGGCCGGGCTATCCTTCCTCGAACACCCCCCCCAGGGCCTATTTAATCTATTCGAACGTGGCGTCCTTCTTCTCTTCAACCCTTTGAACGTTGCGTTCAGAACGCTTACCACTGCAGGGCGCAGCTCTGTACACTGAGCACCCATGGCGTGAAAGATGCCCTTGGCTGGGCGCATGCCGTGGGTTTGGAGGCTTACGACCATGAACAGCCAAATCGCATCCATACTAGCAGCAGCGCTTATGATAGGCGTCGCGTTCGTCTCCCCAGCGGGAGCACAGTTCGACGCAATCCCGGATCCCAACGAGGAGATCCCCTCGGAGATCCAAGTCGACTTCGGCGATGCCTACTACGAGAGCTTCGACGATGACGATGGAGACTGGGAGAAAAGCGATGTCCCAGACAAAGAGATCGAACGACCCGCCCCCGACAACCCCCAATGGGAATGGGGCGAGCCAACAAGCGGGCCCGGGGAAGCCTACGTCGGTGACAACGTCTGGGCTACCAACCTTGACGGATCCTACGAGTCAACGTGTGCGGGCCTTGCCTCGCCCATCATCGACCTGACCGACGCAGACAGCGCCGAGGTCAGCATCCAACACTGGATGGAAAGCGACGACGGATGGGGCGGATGGACGCTCTTCGGTGCCGGGTTGATCTTCGTCACCACGGATGAAGGCGAAACCTTCGACTACATCATCCCCGAGGAAGGCTACGACAACGACTTCTCCTTCAGCCTCGAGGACTGCTTCGACAACGTCTCCTCCTCTGAGAACGCCTTCGGCGGTGGACCCGACTTTGACTATCGACAAGCCACGATCGATCTCGACGATTACGTCGGGGAAGAGGTGCAGGTCGTCTTCGCCTTCGGCGACAACAGCGACCGCGACGAGGACGGTTGGTATCTTGACCGCTTCGCCACCACCATCGACGGCGTCGAAGACGTCGAGGACTTCGAGGAAGACGATGGAGGCTTCGAGATCATGAGCACACACGTCCCCGAATCCCTCCCGCCCGTCGGGTGGGAATGGGGACACCCCGAGGTTGGACCCTCCGTGGACGACGACCGTAACATGTGGGCCACGAACCTCGAAGGGGACTTCGGTCACAACGAGTGTGCCTGGATCGAATCCGAACCCATCGACCTAACCGGCCTCGAGGCCACTGCCTCCAACACGGCCACGCTCCAATGGGACCAGTTCTTCCGTGCAAGCTACTTCACCGCGGGAGGCGTCGTCCAGATCGGAGTAGACGGAGAGCACACCATCATCGAACCCGACGATGGGTACAACCAAAATCCCCCCAGCGAAACGCATGACTGCTTGGGCGAAGAGGTCGAAGACACGGGAGCGTACGGAAGCTTCCCCAGCTCACCCGGAAGCGAGCCCTACACGGAAACCGCTGACATCAGCGAGTTCCTTGGTGAAGAGATCACCATCCGGTACCTCTTCGCCAGCGCCGAGACGGGGTCAACCTCCGACGGTTGGTACGTCGACGAGGTCATCGTCGACCTCGAAATCCAGCAAGACCTCCCGGACCTCATCGAGATCCCGGACCCCGAAGCACCCAGCGCGCCCCCCTTGATGCATCCGCTCTGGGTTTCTGACGGCGACTGGGAGTACGGTGCCATCACGAATGACGGTCCCATCGGCGAGCTTGCCTTCGCGACCAACATCGGGGGAGACTACGACGAGGGGCCCAGCTGCTCGGTCCTAGAGACCTCGATCGATGTTCCCGTCAGTGACGGTGAACTCACCTGGGACCAATGGCTTCGCTCCTCCAGCTTCACCGCAGGAGGCATGATCCAAGTCGTCGACGACGAAGGTACACACAACGTAGCGCCCGAAGAAGGCTACCCGACCTCTTCGACCCGAAGCTCGCTCGATGACTGCCTGCAACACGAAACCGACGACGTCGGTGGCGCCATGGGAGGCTACGAGCAGAGAAGCGGCGATCCCATGGAGCGCTGGACCGCAGACCTTAGCGACTGGGCAGGCGAGGAGATCAGCCTCCGGTTCGTCTGGGGCGTGGCCGATACGTCATTCACGCTTCCTGGCTGGTACGTGAACAACATGACCCTCGACGGCTTGGAGCTCTTACCCGAGTCGCCTGCGGATCTAAGCTTCGTCGGGGATCTCCCCGAGCCCGATGAGGCCGTCGAAGAGACGCTCGAGGAGCTCCAAAACGACCTCAACGCGTTGTTCAGCCAACTCGACGCCCAGCAGGACCAATACGACGGTTGGACGGTCGGCGGCGAGCACATCTCCTGGGCCTACGATGAAGCGACCACGGGCCCCGAGGGGGAGAACGTCACCGCCACAAACCCCCACGGCGTGCACAGCACCGACGAGTACGAATGCAGCTACGTGCAAAGCCCGACCGTGCCCACGGCCTTCATGGGCGAGGACCTGACCTTCTCCATGGACCACCTCGTGGACATGTCCGTGAGCTCGTGGTTGGGCGCCCGAACAGCGGGCATGATCCTGATCAGCGACGACCTAGGCTTGACCTGGGAACCGTTAGAGACCGAGGCCAACGAGCACGAAGTAGGCTACACGCGCATGTACGACTGCTTCGAGGATCTTGGCGTGCCCGCTGACGGTGACGACAACCGCGCCCTCGTGGACGAGATTGGCGTCATCAGCGGAGACGAGATGGACGAACTCGAAACGCTCGAGGTCGACCTCAGCGACTACGAAGACGCAGACACGCTGACGGTGCGCATGATCTTCGGCACCGGCACCACGATCTTCGCCCAGGGTGGCTGGTACTTCAACAACGTGAACCTCGGCGATGTCCAGCTGATGGAGTAAGCAAGCAAGCCACCCCCCTAAGGAGGACCCGCACATGCAAACACGCCCGCGCTCGTGGCTGACCAGTCGACCCGTTACCCTGGTCAGCGCCGTGCTCATGCTCACGATTGGCCTGGGACAGGCCCCCGCGCTTGCCCAGGAGGAAGCCCCCAGCGAGGTGACCGTCGACCCGCCCTTCGTGGGTGCCATCACCTACGAAGAGGATTTCGTGAACGACGACGGTGGCTGGCAAGCCCACAACGCGCCCGCACCGCCGATGACCTGGGAGCACGGCGAACCCACGAGCGGACCCGGGGATGCCCTCACGGGGGATACCGTGTGGGCCACGAACCTCGACGGGGACTACCGATCCTACGAGTGCGGGGTCCTCCTCTCTCCCCCGATCGATCTAACCGAAGCCGACAGCGCTCAACTGGAGGTCGACCATTGGTACGACTTCTACCGCAGCGCCTGGAGCGTGTGGGATACGGGCGTTTTCCTCGTCACAGCAGACGGGGACTCTTACACCAAGGTCGTCCCAGAGGAAGGCTACGACGAGCAAATCGGCACCAGCGCAGCCTCCTGCCTCGACCTTCAGCGGTACGCCACCGGCCTGGCCGGATCC
Organism: Thermoplasmata archaeon; assembly: GCA_003561665.1. GTDB lineage: Archaea > Thermoplasmatota > SW-10-69-26 > SW-10-69-26 > SW-10-69-26 > PWVY01. The sequence goes on along the minus strand of PWVY01000129.1, from coordinate 1,949 downwards.
AGCGAAGTGTACAAGACATCCACCCTCGACCTGGATGCCTACACCGGGTTGGAGATCCGCGTAGCGCTGGGCGTAGCCAGCGGATCCAGCTCGGACGTCAGGCAAGGCTGGTACGTAGACGCGCTCACCCTCAACGTCGACGGTGACAAGACCCTCATCGATCTCGATCAAGAGGGCTTCGAGGTTCACGCCTTCGAGGAGCCCGAACAACCGCGGGGATGGGAATGGGGCACGACAAGCACGGCCACAGGCCCAAGCTTCGATGAGCCCAACCGCCTCTGGGGCACCCACCTCGACGGAGACCACGGCCAAAACGAGTGTGCCACGATCACTTCACCTCCTATCGAGGTGACTCATGACTTGGACGAGATGCTCCCCCACGCAGCCCTTCATTGGGACCAGTGGTACCGGAGCAGCGCTGCGAGCGGAGGAGGCGTCGTCCAGATCGGTGTCGACGGAGAATACGCGAACATCGAACCCACCAACGGGTACCCCGCCTCCCCGCACCAAGCCCTCGACGAATGCCTTGAGCACGAGACCCAAGGCACAGGAGCCTTCGCTGGATCGCTGCAAACCGGCGGCGACGACATGGCCTCCATGGAGGCCGACATCAGCGAGTACATCGGTGAGGAGATCACGATCCGGTACGTCTTCGCGACCACCGACAGCATCTTCCAAGTAGACGGCTGGTACGTGGACAACGTCCGCATCGAGATCGGGGTCGGAGCAGACCCCATCACGATCGACGTGCCCAACCCCGCAGATATCGAAGCGAGCGCCTTCCAGCCTCTCGATACGGTTTACGCGGAGGACTTCGAAAGCAACGACGGTGACTGGACGGTTACCGGTTCCCCAACATGGGAATGGGGCACACCTGTGAGCCCGCCCGATGTCCCCTTTGGGAGCCTTAACATGTGGGGCACCGACCTCCTGGGGGAACCCTACGCTGGAGCTTGCAGCACCGTCCAAAGCCCCACCATCGAACTGCCGGATCTAAGCGCGCCTGGAGTCGAGACCGCCCAACTGACCCTTGAGAATTATCGGGATCTTGCCCCGGGTGCAGACGGCGCCATCGTGCTCCTCGAAGCCGAGGACGGACACAACTATCTCCTCGAACCTGAAAATGGGTACGATGGTCTCCTCTGGTGGTGGGATCCGATCTTCTGCCTCGGTTACGGGTACGCAACCCCCGTATGGACGCAACCCTCCGATGGCTGGCAAGAAGATCGCTTCGATCTCTCCCCCTTCATGGGGCAAGAGGTCCAGCTGAAGATCGTGCACGCGAGCGCTCCCGATGACCCCCAACGAGGTCTCTACCTTGACGGTGCCACCATCGAAGTTGGCGTCGGCGGGAACATCGACGGAGCCGTTGTTCAGGACCCCGTGCAGGCCTACACGGAAACCTGCCCGAGCGATTTGCCCGGCTGGGATGTGCAAGGACCCGGCGCGACATGGTGCAAAGCCGTCCCCCTCACGGGGCCCCCTACGCTTGATCCCGTATGGGCCACGAACCCCCACGGCGCCCATGGGTTCCTTGAGTGCAGCTACCTCGTCACGGACCCCATCGACACCAACGCGGTCCCCGGGATCGGCACGCTAACGCTATCGATCGACCACTTCATCGACGCCAACCGTGGGACCGGGGGACAGGTGCAAGTCAGCGACGATGGAGGCGCCACTTGGACAACGGTGGATCCTGAGGATGCCTTCACCCCGACCGAGACCCACGGGCCAACCGTGAACTGCCTGGAACCGGGAAGCGACGAAGCGACCGTGATCCGCTCGAGCATGGATGGGTACGAGGAGGACACCTTCACCCTGCGCGGATACGACGGGGACACCCTCCAGTTCCGTTTCGCCTTCGCGGCCTACGGGCAACCCGCGCTGGGATGGTACATCGAGAACGCCGAACTCACCAAAGGAGCCGGTGCCCTCCCCCTCACAGCGCT
>PWVY01000155.1 GCA_003561665.1 Thermoplasmata archaeon | reverse complement strand
GGGTCGGGGTTGCCGGGGGTGGTTAGGTCGAGGGTTCGGGCCAGGACGACCTTCGTGAAACGGTCGTCCTTGATGCTTTCAAGGGCTTCGTGGACGACGTGTTCCCATTCTCGTTGGGGGAGCTTTTGGAGGAGTTGGGGGATTTGGTACTCGGTTGGGGTGGGTGGAGGGCGCTGAAGCTCGTTTTGTGCACGCTTGAGCGCCGCGCGGGCGTCGTCGAGGGCTGTTTGGGTGTCTTTGTGGGGTTGAACGCGCGCGGTGCCGACGAGTTGTGCTCCGTTGCGTGTTTTGTGCAGGGCGAGGGCGGGGACGGTGAAGCAGGCGGAGCCGAAGGGATCCCAGGGGGGGTCCGGTTGGGGGGTTTGGTGGAAGGAGAAGCCGCCGATGAACGTGAGGGGGGGCGCGGCGTCGTCCGTGTGAAGGAGATTCTCATGGAGCGTTCGGGCGTGTTCTTTGACGGTCTGGAACCGGTCGTTGGAGGCTTTCGGGGGTAGGTGGATGTTCGCGGCTTCCCCGATGCCGGCCATCCATGTTTCGCCTTGCTGCCAGAACCATCGAGGGGCGTGGGGCGCGCGTGCTAGGAACCGGCGGGGGGTCTGGGCTTGTACGGTTGCTGCCACGCGCACAAGGCGATCGCCCGGCTGGGGGTCTGGGGGCTCGTGGTCGAGGTTCCCAAGCAACCGAGGGGCGAGCACGGGCGGCGGACAAGCACCGCTGTGTAAAAGCGCTTCCCATGGACAACAACGTCGGAGTGGTTTCTTCGCGTCGGTCCTTGGCGCAGGGGAAGGTCAGGGCCAGATGCCAAGCAGGTCCACGGCTTTGGAGACGCGGTCGACGGCGAGAACGTACGCGGCCGTCCGGTAGGGGAGTTCTTCCTCTTCCGCGATGTCGTGCACCGCATGGAAGGCGCGTTTCATGCGGCGTTCGAGCATGTAGCGGACCTCGCCTTCGTCCCATTGGAACGCGTAAAGGCCTTGCACCCATTCGAAGTAGCTGACCGTGACGCCGCCTGCGTTGGCGAGGATGTCGGGGATTACGGGGATGCCCTTCTCGTGCAGGATCTCGTCCGCCTTCGGAGAGGTTGGGCCGTTGGCGGCTTCCACGATGATGCTGGCTTGAACCTCGTCCGCGTTCTCCTCCGTGATCACGGACTCCACCGCGGCGGGGATCAAAAGGTCCACATCAAGCGTCAAAAGCTCGTCGTTGGTGACCGCTTTGGCCTCGGGGAACCCGGCGACGCCGCCGTTCTCGGCCACGTACGCGGAAAGCTCCTCGTGGTCTAACCCGTCCTCGTTGTAGACGCCACCCGTGACGTCGCTGATCGCTACAACGCGAGCGCTTTGGAAGATTTCCTCTGCAAGGCGGGCCACGTTGGAGCCCACGTTCCCGAAGCCTTGGATCGCGATCGTGACATCCTCGGTGTCCATCCCTTGCGCAAGGAAGGCTTCGTGGGCGACGACGAGCACGCCTCGCCCGGTCGCTTCGCTTCGAGCATGGGATCCTCCAACCTCGACGGGTTTCCCGGTCACCACGCCCAGGGAGCGCTCGCCCTTGATCTGGCTGTACGTGTCCATGATCCAAGCCATCGTTTGGGCATCAGTGTACATGTCCGGGCCAGGGATGTCTTTGCTTGGACCGATGTGAGGCGCGATCGCGCTCGTGTACCGTCGAGTCAAGCGCTCTTTCTCACCGATGGAGAGTTCCTTCGTGTCACAAACGACGCCTCCTTTCCCTCCACCGTAGGGCACATCCACGACGGCGCACTTCCACGTCATCCAAGCAGCCAGCGCGGTGACCTCGTCCTCCGTCACGGCCGGGTGGTAGCGGATCCCGCCCTTGAAGGGCCCTAGCGCGTCGTTGTATTGCGCTCGAATCCCCTTGAACACTTGAACGCTTCCATCGTCCATCCGGACCGGTAAGGAGACTTTGATCACGTTCTTGGGGCTTTTCAGGAACCTCCGGATGCTCGGGTCAAGGTCCAGATGATCCGCCGCCAAGTCGAACTGCTGGTCAGCGATGTCTTTCGGGTTCATAGGGTTCAACATCCGTTCATGGGCCCTTTACCAGGGGGGAGTGCCGAGCCAAGACCCCTCGTACTCTTCAATCTTCTCCTGGGATGACTCAGCGGCGCATGCACCGCCTAACCGGTGTTCCGCGCGTCCCCGTTATCCGTCGAGGAAAAGCTCGTTCAACCGATCATAGAACCCACGCCCATACCGGACTAGGTACGTGGGATCGTCGGACCGGGCCATCGCCAAGGTTTGGCCACTCTGGAACGATGTTGAATGTTGCCCGTCGATCGCGAACACGCCCTCGGATGAGCCCTCCATCAACCGCAACGTGACCTCGTGTTCTGAAGGAACAACCAGGGGTCGCGAAGCCAGGTTGAAATCAGCCAGGGGGACCACGAGGATGCACTCCGTGCTCGGGTGAACGAAGGGGCCACCCGCGCTGATGCTGTACGCTGTTGAACCCGTCGGGGTGGAAACGATGACCCCATCCGACCGAAGCGTGATGGGCCCCCTCTCCCCGACCAACACCTCGATATCGAGCACGTTGGAGGGATCTGGGGACTTGAGGACAACCTCGTTCACTGCGCCGGGAACCTCCTCGTCATCCAACCGGCAATCCAAGCGCATGCGCTCCTCAAGCACGTAATCCCCCGACAACAAGCTATCAAGCGCGTCCTCAAGGTTCTCCGGTTCCGCGCTCGTCAAAAACCCCATCTGGCCCATGTTGATACCACACACCGGTGCAGGGTTGCGCTGGACAGCGTACAAGATGCTCCCATCGCCCCCGACCGTCACGATCGCATCCACATCCATGTCCTCCACGGGCACCTCAGGGATCTCCAACTCCGAGGCCAACGCCGGGCTTGCCACGACCTCCGCTCGCCCTTCCAGGTAGGCCAGCGCGTTCTTCGCCACTTGCACCCGCTCGCGCACGTCCCCACGCCCC
>PWVY01000159.1 GCA_003561665.1 Thermoplasmata archaeon | reverse complement strand
CTGTAAAGTTGCAGCTGGGAAGCGAGCATAGAGTTCACTCAGTAAGAACTGCTTGTTGGTGCCGAGGAAATCGGCGATGGTTCCGTGCCAACCGCAGCGCTTGTCTTCCAAGGCGACCAAATCATTCGCATGGGAACCAGATCTTTAGGCGTTGTGATCAGGCGATTGGAAGGGGAACTAGTGATGTCAGGTCGCTTTCACGATGCCGTTTGAGGCGGCTGGTGGGCGAAACGGAGAAGAGTGGGGGGCGTGCTGGTCGGGGTGATGACGCGCTTGGATGATGATGTGCGGGTTGAGTCGGATACGATGGGCGAGGTTCGTGTGCCGGCGGATGCTTTGTATGGGGCGTCCACGCAGCGGGCGGTGGAGAACTTCCCGGTGAGCGGGGATGAGATGCCGGCCCGGTTCGTGCACGCGTTAGGGTTGATCAAGCAGGCGTGCGCGCGGGTGAACATGAGCCTGGGTGGGTTGGATGATCAAAAGGGGAAAGCGATCGAGGCGGCCGCTGGGGAGGTTGCAGAGGGTGCGTTGGATGAGCATTTCCCTGTGGATGTGTTCCAGACGGGGAGCGGTACGAGCTCGAACATGAACGCGAACGAGGTCATCGCGAACCGGGCCTCTGTGATCCTTGGGGAGGATGTGGGGAGCAAGGCGGTGCATCCGAACGATGATGTGAACATGGGGCAGTCGAGCAACGACGTGGTCCCGACCGCGATCCACGTTGCGAGCGTGTTGGCCATCGAGGCGGATCTCTTACCGGAGCTTCGTGCGCTTGCAGAGGCGTTGGATGAGAAGGCGGAGGCGTTCGATGACGTGGTGAAGGTGGGTCGCACGCATTTGCAGGATGCGGTCCCGATCCGGTTGGGTCAGGAGTTCAGCGGGTACGCGTATAGCGTGGAGAATGGGGTTGAGCGTGTGGAGGCGTCGTTGGAGGGGCTTCGTGCCTTAGCGATCGGGGGCACGGCGGTGGGGACGGGGTTGAACGCGCCGGAGGGGTTTGGCTCGCGCGTGGCCGAGGAGGTGAGCGACTTGGCAGGGACTCGTTTCGTGGAGGCGGGGAACCATTTCGAGGCGCAGGGCTTGAAGGATGCTTGCGTGTACGCCAGCGGTGCCTTGAACGGGGTCGCCTCGAGCTTGGTGAAGATCGCGAACGATGTGCGGCTTCTCGGGAGTGGCCCTCGTTGCGGGTTGGGGGAGATCGCGTTGGCGGCGGTGCAGCCGGGGTCGAGCATCATGCCGGGCAAGGTGAACCCGGTGATTTGCGAGAGCGTGGTGCAGGTGGGGGCGCAGGTCGCGGGGAATCATGTGGTTGTGACGCAGGGGAATCAGTGGGGGCAGTTGGACTTGAACGCGATGATGCCGTTGATCGCTCGCAACTTGTTGGAGAGCATTCGGTTGTTGGCGAACGCTTCACGCATGTTCCGTGAGCGGTGCATCGATGGGTTGGAGGCCAACGAGGAGGCTGCGGAGGCGTTCGTGGAGCAGTCGACGGCCATCGTGACGGCGTTGAACCCGTTCATCGGGTACGAGAAGGCAAGCGAGGTGGCCAAGCGGGCGTTCAAGGAGGGCACGACGGTGCGTGAGATGGTCGTAGAGATGGGGTTGATGGCGGCGGATGAGGTGGATGAGGCGTTGGATGCGCGCGCGATGACGGAACCGGATCAAAACTAGGAGGCGCCGGTTCGAATCGAAGCCTCTATCACGACGAAGTTTAAGAGGGTGCGTGCGGACATGGGGTGTGCAAGCCCTTCTGGCGGAGGGTTTGTTTGGAGGTTGCGGCTGTTCGTGAGGCATCTTCTGCCCCCACGCCCGTCCCGCCCGGCGCGCCGGTTTGGCTGCGTCGGGCGGGCCGCTCACCCTCACCCGTTCTGATTTGTGCGTTCCCGTGTTCGCGTGGTGTCCGTTGGTCAAGAGGAATGGGGGAACCTTTTTATGAGGTCCTGGGTACGGTTCCTTGTGACGTTAGGAACGGTCGTACGGTTCGAGAAGGATCGCGGTTTCGGATTCATCGAGACGGAAGAGTCCGACGAGGATGTTTTCTTCCACGTGAACGACGTGAACGGTCGTGACCCCTCGGAGAACGAGCAGGTCGAGTTCGTGATCGAAGAGGCTGAGAAGGGCCCGCGCGCGAAGCACATCGAGTTCTTCCGACTCGACACGCGCGCACGGTGAAGGGTAACGGATCCTTTCCCTGCTGCTTAGCTTCGGCTATGCACCGTGTTTTCATTGGTTCATGATTCTGGTCGTGCAGCGTGGCTGTTCGATGAGGAAGGAGTGTCGAAGGGGGCCGAGGGGTTGAGCTTGGGAGGCTATTGGGAGACTTGGGAGGCTTGGGAGTTGCCTCGGCCGCCTTCGAGCAGGCAACGCATGCCTGCAACCCTACCTTTCGTGTAGGCCCCCTTAAGTTTTGTTCATGGAATATCGAAAGGTTGCGCGGGGGGTAGGGGTTAGGGGGCGCGGCGTGCGAGGAGGGCTGTTGCGAAAAGCGCGGTGAGGAGGATGAGGCCTGTGGGGCCTGGGAGGGGGTCTTCGGTGGGTTCGTCGGGGATGATGGCGATGCCTTGGTCTTCGTTGGCGGTGATGTGGAGGAGGAGGTAGCCGTCGCCTTCGATGGGGGTTTGTGGTTCGTCGAGGGTGAGGATGGCGACGCCTTCGCCGTGGGTGAGGGTGGCGTTGAGGGTGCCGTGGTGGGTGGCTTGGTCGGTGATGTGGTAGGTTTGGATGGTGGCGGGGCCTTGCGTGGCGTTGTTTTGGAGGTCTTTGAAGATGATTTGGTCGGTGGCGGTGTTGGTGGTGTGGGTGGCGCCGGTGCCGAGTGTGGCGGTGGGTGTGGGGGTGATGTTGGTGTGGGTGGTGATGCGTCCGGCGTCGAAGGCGTCGCCGTCTCGGTAGCGGTAGAGGAGTTCGGCTTTGAGGGTGTGTTCTTGGTCGGGGAGGGGGATTTGTTGGTGATCGCGGGGGAGGAGGGTGAGGTGGATGGTGTCGTTTGTTTG
>PWVY01000215.1 GCA_003561665.1 Thermoplasmata archaeon | reverse complement strand
CCCTCACCCCCACCGAGATCCAAGACCGCCTCGAGAAAACCACGATCTCCCCCCACCTTCTCGCGCACCTTTGACTACGCCACCCCGGCCAGACCGACGTCCGTTGCAAGTGTCGATGCCCAATCCTCGCCCAGCGCCTTACGACGCTCAAGGAACGCCTCGAAGGGTCGACGAAGCGAACCCTCGAAGGAATCGTTCCCGACCACGCGCTGATCCCCGAACACGAACGTCGGCACCCGCTGCACCCCAAGATCCTGCTCCACGCGCCGCTTGATCACATCCAACCGGAACTGGTAGGAATGATGATTGATGCTCGCGAAGAACCGCTCCAGCTCCAACCCCGCCTCCTCGACCACCGAGGAGAGGACATCCCGATCGCCCAGGTTCTCCCCTCGCGTCCAGAGAGCTTCGAACGCGGCCTCATGATACGCCTCGAACGAGGATTCCCCCTGATCACTGGCATACAAAGACCCCTTCAGGGCCAGGTTGCTGTTCACGCTCCGATCGGGCCCCGACAACGAAAGATCAACCTCCTCCGCCAACGACGCAACCCACTCCGAGGCCTTCTCGGGATAATCCCCACCAGAGGCCCTGCCCTCAGGAACAGTGCCGGGGTAGATCTCCCACGGCAAGTACTGCACCTCGACACCGTGCTCGCGGGCAAGGATGTCCGCACGCCGCTTCCCGATGTACGCGTACGGGCACACGTAATCGAACACGACGTACAGGGTTGGCGAACTGGACGACATGTTCCTACCAGTCTCAAGCTTCCGGTTTAAACGTAGGCTCCAAGCCTTGCCGCTCCCCAAAGAACCTTCACGCATGGCGACCACAGGGCCATGATGACGCCCGAGTTGATCGTGCTCTACGAGCACCCTTCCTGGCAGGAACCGCTCTTCTCCGCGCTCGACGACCGCGGCATCGCCTACGACGCATTCGACCTCAAGCAATCCGCCTTCGAGACCTGGAACCCTCCAAACGCGCACGTGTACTTCAACCAGGCCAGCCCCAGCGCTTACACGCGAGGGAACCAGCGCGCAGTCCCCTTCACACACGCGCTGCTTCACCACCTGGACATCAGCGATGCCCGCGTCATCAACGGGGCCAAAGCCTTCAGTGTCGAACGGTCGAAAGCCAAGCAGCTTGCGCTCCTTCGCCACCTTGGCATCGATCACCCCAAAAGCATCGTGTTCAACGACCCCCACGCAGTGCAGAGCGACGCAACCGACCTCACATGGCCCGCGCTACTGAAGCCTGAGCAGGGAGGAAGCGGTGCCCGCATGCGCGTGATCGAATCACCCAACGCCTTGATCGAACGGCTTGAGGAAGAACCCGAGCTTTGGAACCCCGAGGGCCTCCTGCTCGTTCAAGAGCTCTTGGAGTACGACGAGGATCGCGGCATCGTTCGCATGGAGTTCCTCGACGGGGAGCTCCTCTACGCCATGCGCGTTGTCTCGAACGGGGCCTTCAACCTGTGCCCCTCTGAGGTTTGCAACCCCGCTGAACCGCAACAGGACGCCACCGAGGACATCCGATTCCATCCGTTCCCGGACGTTCCCGAAGAAGCTGTTGAGACCGGGCAACGCATCGTGGAGGCCGCCGGCATCGATGTAGGCGCTGTGGAATATCTTGAAACGCCGGACGGCCGACGCGTGTATTACGATGTGAATGCGAACTCCAACCTGCGCCGACCCATCGGGGAAGCCTTCGGTTTCGATCCGTTCGATCGCGTGGCCGCTTATCTTGAGAGCACCATCCTCGAAGCTCAACAAGCCGGCAAGGCCTCCGCATGAAGGCCGCGGCCTTAAGCGAAGTCTTGGTCGATGCGTGTCAGCTCGGGGCGCTCTTGGCCTTGGTACTTGCTGCCCCGCTCCGCTCCGTACGGACGCTCGGCAGGGTTCTTCATCTCATGAAGCACGATCTGGCTGATCCGCATCATCGGGTGAAGCGCGACAGGCACCTTGCCCAGGTTGGAGAGCTCCAGCGTGATCTTCCCCTCGAACCCTGGATCGCACAAGCCCGCGGTGGCGTGAACAACGATCGCTAAGCGTCCCAGGCTCGAGCGACCTTCCACGAACGCGACAAGATCGGCAGGCAGCTCGATGCGTTCGTACGTGCTCCCGAGCGCGAACTCTCCAGGGTGAAGGATGAACCGCTCACCTTCCGGGATCTCGACGCGATCAGCGTATTCTTCCTGGGTTCCAGGATCCTCTGGATCGATGTAGGGAACGTGCGTCGTGCGGTACATCACGAACTCGTTCCCCAAGCGAAGATCGATGCTCGAGGGCTGGATCTGCAAATCAGGGTCATCCAAGGGGTCAACCACGAGGTCCCCCTTCTTCAAGCGCTCCTGGATGTCCCGGTCCGAAAGGATCATCGCTCCCCCCACCACGCCCACCCCATAGAAGGTTGTGGGCGACCCAACCCCCCCTCATCCCGCTTTTCACCGGTGCCACGAGAAAACTTTAGACGCCCACCGTCCCATGCGCGCCTTATGCGGGAGACGCTTGCCCCTGTCCTCCTAGGCATCCTGCTGCTCGTCCTCACGGCTGGCTGCATCGAAAACATCGGCCCCCCCGTCAGCGCGGACACCGTCCCCCTCGACGCGCCCCAAAGTGGAGGCAACGGAGACTACGCGCTCACCATCCAGATCCTCGACGAACCAGAGGGACCCAGCATCGATGACGCTGCCATCATCGTGTACTGGGGATCTTACGAAGGCGACGCTTCCGGAAGCTTCCAGATTCAAGGCGATGCCAACGGGCAAAGCGCGCACGCCGACGCCGCCGTCCGCATCAGCACGCAACCGAGCACACCCTCTCCCGACACGACCGTGCCCCTTCGAACCGGCCCCGACGGGACAGCCACCGCGAACATCCCCAGCAACCAGCCCGTCGGCATCGTCGCCACCGCGGACGGGCACACAGAAGAATGGATCCCTCAAGCCTCCGCTGGAGCAGGCAACGATTCCGGCACGTTAGCGCTACCGCTCTACAAAGACCGCATCGACACCCATCACGAAGACGCTCTCACGCTCGCCGGTGCAACCCCCGCGCCTGTCACCGGATCCAACCACGACTGGTACCCCATCGAGGCTCCATGGGGTGAAACCGACACGGCGCGCGAGGGGTACATCGAACGCCTCGCCGAACTCCGCATCATGCTCACCTGGAGCAACGAACCCACCGGGGGCGGCGATTTGGGTCTTGGAGCCGGTGCCACCCTCAACGATCCAGACATCGTCGAGGACAGCACGATCCCCCAGTCCGAACCCGGCGAACAAACCGTCGAACTCGTGCTCGACAAGACCGCCATCGACGAGATGCGCTGGCCTGCTTCAAGCAACCTCTACCTGGGTCCCCTGACAAGCAGCGCGTACGCAGCACCCCTCGGCCTCCCCTACGAGATGGAGACCGAGGCTCGTTTCGATCCCTTCGCGCAACCCCACCGCGATGGGATGAACGAATCCCCCCTCCCCACACTCCTGGTACCGTTGCTTGCCCTCGCGGCCCTCCTTCACAGGGGTCAACGTGATACCTCCTAAGGGGCTTTGAGGCCTCGTGCCTAGTCCCATCGCTCACTTCGCCGTGGGAGCCGCCGTGCTTGCACTGCTTGGGTTCCGGCGCCGCGAGATCGCTATCGGGGGGCTATGGGCCATGGCGCCAGATCTTGATTTCATCACATCCATCCCTTGGACGATCTTCGGACCCTATGCCCCCTGGAGCGCCGAGACCCTCATCCTGACCGAGCACTTGCTGGGACACCGAGGCTTATCGCACACGTTCCTGGCCGCGTTCTTGGCTGGAGGCGCAGCATGGGCGTTCACTCGACGGGCTCGATGGGGCGCCATCGTGTCCATCGCATGGGGTTCTCACGTCGTTTTGGATGCGTTCACGGTGTGGTCGCTGGCCCCGTTTTGGCCGTTTTCGACGGCGGCGTTCCGGTACCCTATCATGACGACGGTGGACCCGATTTTGACGGTTGTGAGCATTTTAGCCTTCATCGCGCTTGTGGGGCCCTTGGCGGTTTCCCGGTTCGGTTGGGCACCTGATGGGTGGGGCGGCTGGTTGCGTTCGAGGGGGCATCGTTGGGGGCGGTCGTTGGCGCTTGCAAGCTTGGGCGTGGTGTTCTTCAACGCGGCATGGATCGGTTCCGTGGCCCTCGTGCAGGATGTCCCGTTCGAGGACACACATTCGGCGCACGTTCCGAAGGTTGTCACGTTGTTCGAGGGGGAGGATCATTGGGTCATCGAGGAGCGTTGGTCCCCGTTCTCGGAGGGGGACGAGCGCATGGTAGAGAAGCGCTCGAACCAGACAGCGACGGGGGATGCGGAGGCCGCGATGGATGCGGTGGATTGCTTGCTGGATGGGCTTGGGCCGTACAATCTGTCCGAGGATCCCGTGTTCGTGGCAAGACCCGCGGCGGGGGGCGTTCTGGTAGAGGCTAGGGATCTGATCAGGAACGCGACGGGGGAGGGACCCGTGATGTTGTTCTTGTTTGAGGAGGATGTGGTGGTTCGTGGGTGGACGACGGGTGAATCGCCGGAGAGCCCGTGGCGGATCCCGGTGCCTCAGGCGGTGGTGGAGGCAGCCCAGTGTCCGTGAGGCTTCCGGGTCGCGTCGTGGAGGCTCGTTTCGTGGAGCGTCCCAACCGGTTCGTGGTCGAAGCTCGCGTTGGGGGCAAGCGGGTGCGTGCGCATTGCCCGAACCCAGGCCGGTTGGGTGAGTTCCTGCACGAGGGGTGTCCGTTCTTGCTTCGTCGGCGTCCGGATGCTTCCAAGGATCAAGCGACCACGCATAGCGTCGTTGCTGCGTTGGATCCTCGCTGGCACGTGGGCTCTGCGCGTGCCTTGGGGGAAGCTCCGGAGGGGGAGGCGTCGTTCGATGAGGGATCGTGGGTGGTGTTGGATACGGGCGTGGCGAACAAGGTCGTTCGGGATGCGCTTGCACGAGGGGGTTTGGAGGATGTGTTCGGTCCCATGCGTGGGTTCAGGGGGGAAGTGAGCGTTGGGGAGAGCCGGTTGGATTTCGAGGTGGATGCTGGGGGTGGGGAGCGGGTGTTGGTGGAGGTGAAGAGCGTGACGTTGATCGGGAACGATGGGGAAACGGCGCTGTTCCCGGATGCTCCCACGCGGCGAGGGTTGCGTCATGTGCACGCGTTGACGGAACACGCCCAAAGCGGGGGGGAGGCGGTGTTGTTTTTCACGGTGTTGCGCGAGGATGCGCTGCGTGTGGCACCCAACACGTTCACGCACCCGGCGTTCGCGACCGCGCTTGAGAAGGCCAACCAGGCCGGTGTTCGGATCATCGCTCGAAGCATCCAGGCCGCATGGGGGACGGCGACGTTCCACCTGGGGGACCCCTTAGGGGTGCGGTACGACCCTGGGCCCTCGGCGACGGGCGTTTCGAGCAAGGGTGAACCCTTGGATGCGAATACGCGGTCAGGATAACGGTTAAGAACCCCCGCGCGGACGTGAGGGGTGAGCAGCGCGGGCGCGTCGCGGGTTTGGCAACACCTCGTCTTTCTCTTCCGCGTTGCTCTTCTCCTCATCTTCGAGCGTGGGCCTTGGCCTCCGTTCGGACGGGGAACCTTTAACCTGGGCAGTCGGTTGGAGAGGCGATACCATGCCCACGCCAACCTGGGTCAAGGAGGCCCTCGGCGACGTGCTCGCCCCTCGCGAAGAGATCGTCGACACCGAAGAGCTCGAAGAGGACAAGCTCGCCGTCGCGTCAACCCAGAAGCGCGGTTACCTCGTGCAGAAACGGCTCTTGCGCGCACCAAAGGTGTGGCCCTTCATGCTGAACGTTCCCGCCACCGACAACGGGACGCCTGAACCGCAAGCCAAGCCAGAACCCGAACCGGAGACAGCACCGGCACCAGAGCCCCAACCGGAAGAAGAACCCGCAACGGAGCCAGAGCCCGAACCGCAGGCGCCCAGGAAGGTCACGACCACCACGGGCCCCAGCTCGAACGGTCACCAAATCTCCCGATTGCACGGCATCGGTCCCGAACGCGCTCAACGCCTCCAAGAACAAGGCATCCGAACCGTTCACGACCTTCGCAACGCGGACACGGACACCGTCACGGAAACCCTCCGCGTGGCTCCAAGCACGGTCCAAGCCTGGAAGAACCAAGCCGATTTGACGACCCTCCACGGCATCGGACCCAAGCGCGCCGAACAACTCGAAGCCCAAGGCATCCTCACGCTCACGGACCTCGCCAACGCCGACCCCGCAACGCTCACGGAAGAACTCAACGTCTCCCAGAGCACCATCGAAACCTGGCAAGAAGAAGCCCAGGATCACGCCGCGCCCCCAGAAGAACTCACACGCCTCACCGGCGTGGGAGAAACGCGCGCCCAACGCCTGATCGACAACGGCATCGAATCCCTCAACGCGCTCGTCAACGCGGACCCCGAGACCGTCGCAGAGGACCTCAACGTCGGACCCGACACCGTGATCGACTGGCAAAAAGAAGCCATCGCGGATCCCACGTTCGAAAGCGACCTTCTCGACGTGAAAGGCATCGGGCGCACACGCGCCCGGGACTTGATCCGCCTGGGCGTCCGATCGAAAAGCACGTTCGTTGACTACCCCCCCCAGAAGCTCGCCGAAGGCCTCGGCGTTCGCGAAGACACCATCGCTGGGTGGCAACGCGACGCCCGGCAAGGATAGCCCATGCTTCCCATCGACACGCTCATCGTCCCCGGCAGCCTCACGATGGAAAGCCCCAACCCCAAGGTCGCCACGTACAAGATCGGCCTCATCGGAAGAGCCGCCGCCATCTACGGGATCCCCAACATCATCGTGTACGAAGACCCCCAACACCAACAAGGGCGACAAATCGCGCGCGTGCTCGAATACCAAGCCACCGCGCCATACCTCCGGAAACACCTCTTCCCCCTCAGCGATGATCTTGCCCACGTCGGCGTGCTCCCACCCTTGAACCTGCCCCTCCACAAACTCCCCCCCTGGGTCGACACCGGGCAAACCCGCTTTGGCGCCATGGCCGGTCAACGCGTCGAGATCGGGCTCGACAGCAAAGCCGACCTCGACGTGCCCCCCGACCAAGAACCCCCCAAACCCGGGGAACAGTTCGCCGTGGACATCAAAGCCGCGCGCGCAGACCGCATCGTCGTCACCCCCCACACGCCCCAACCCGACGAATACCTCACCTACGACGTGCAACGCGCCCCCAGTCTTGAAACCGCGCTCCGAGACCAAGACACCGTGCTCGGAACCAGTCGACACGGCGATCCCCTCACGAAAGAACACCTCCACGACAACCTCGCGCTCGTGTTCGGCACCCCCAAGGAAGGCATCACCGAGATGATGGACGAACCCCCCTTCCCCCTCGTGAACACGATCCCCGACCAACACACCGAATCGGTGCGCGTCGAAGAAGCCATCTTCGCCACGCTAGGCAACATCCAAGGCGTGTTATAACTCAAAGGGACACCCAAGCCTCCAAGACCCCCCAACCCCACGTTCCCACCGAACGATTCAACCCGATGCACCTCCATCAACCCGGTGGAGGCTTGGACCATGCTGCCCCGAGGCACCCTACTCACCGTCACGCTCGCCCTGGCTGCAATAGCCTTGCTTGGCATCGCCGGCCAAGCGCACGCGGACAGCACCGAACCCCGGGACCGTATCTACATCAACGGGGACGACGACGCGCACGCCAACACGTGCGAATGCATCGCGAACCCCCACGCCGACGGGACAAGCAGCGACCCCTACCTCATCCAGAACTGGCGCATCGAAGAGGACGAAGGTACAGGCATCGACATCCGCAACCTGGACACCGTGCACATCATCGTGCGCAACAACGCCATCGAAGCCCCCAACGGGATCCACCTCCACGACACCGGCACGCGCGTTGACCTCTACAACAACAACATCTACTACGACCAGGGTCAGTTCGGTATCGATCTCAAGGACGCCTCCCCGCACGTGCAAGAGAACGTGATCCGGGGATGGAGCGGTTTCTGCGGTTGCCCACGCGGAGCAGGCATCAGCGCGGACGGGAGCGCTCCCGTGATCGAGGAGAACGTGATAAGCGAAAGCCTCCGAGGCATCCACGCTAACGCGGCCACGCCCCAAATCCTGGACAACGAGCTCTTCGAGAACAAGCACGGCATCGTGCTCGAGAACAGCGCCCAAGCCGAGATCGCGGGGAACCTCGTCCGGTTGAGCATCCAGTGGGGCATCACGGTGGGATCCTCAAGCCAGGCCACCGTCATGGACAACGACATCCGTCAAGGCCACGGCGGCGTGCTCGCCGAGCGAGCCAACAAACTCACCCTCACCGGGAACACGCTCACGAACATCGACGGGGACGCCGTCACGTTCGAGAAAACGCATGTCGAGATGACGAACAACGAGATCAGCCACAACTGGCGAGGCGCCGTCGGAGCCCAAACCAGCGACCTGCTCATCCAAGATAACCTCTTCACGAACAACGGGGACGACGCGATCACGCTCCGCGACACCAGCGGGACCCTTCACGCGAACACGCTCACCAAGAACGAAGGCACCGCTATCGCGCTTGAGAAAAGCATCATGGAGATCACGGACAACAACCTCGCCAACAACACGTTCGGTTTCTCCATCCCGTACGAATCCAAGCAAACCATCGAACGCATGAGCGGGAACATCGTCAACGGGATCAACGTCGACGGGACCCTCGACCCCAGCGAGCAACGGCTCTTCTACAAAGCCGTGAACGTACAAGTCGAAGGCGAAACCATCGACTCCGGTCACAGCGACGGGTACTACGGCGTGATCACGAAGCAAGGCGCGCTCGTGCTCTACGACATCACAGGCGCCACGATAAAGGACAACGTGTTCGCCAACCAAACCACGCCCGACCCCAGCGACGGGGACGGACGCGCGGTGTACATCGTGAACTCGTTCAACGTGAACATCCTGGACAACGTCTTCGAGAACAACCACGAAGGCATCCTCGCCATCGACGCGCGCACCTTCGTCAAAGACAACGTGTGCCGGATCGACATCGACCCACCCCAAACCATCTGCATCGAAGCCCGCGGCGGGTACATGGACGCCGAGGACAACACGGTACGCTTCGTCGACATCGGGATCCGCTACGGCGTCTCCCACGGGTTCGAAGGCCACGTCGCCGAAGGCACCATCGTCAACAACCTCGTCGAAGGCACCACGAGCACCGGCATCCACCTTGCCGGGGAATGGTCCAGCCACCCCATGGACAAGGTCCACGTGGAAGCCAACACCCTCCAAGACGGTGAAGACGGCATCCTAGCATCGCACATGCTCGGAACCATCCAAGGCAACGACGTCACCAACAACAACGGGGACGGGATCATCGTCACCCAGCGCACCGATGCAACGCTCAACGCGAACACCATCACAGCCAACCAAAACGGCGTGATCGACACCGGGAACTGCTCCCCCAACTACACCGTGAAATGCTCAAGCGGCACGTTCCACGACAACCTCATCCAAGACAACCAAAACGTGGGCGTTCGCATGCTCGACGGAGCCACCTTCCACCAAGACACCATCCAAGCGAACACGCTCGGGCTCGACCTCCTCGCCACGAACCACCTCGACGATGTGACCCTCACCGAGAACGGTCTCGCTGTCCAAGCCCAAGGCCACCTCACCATCACGGACACGAACATCCACGACAACGGGGAAGGCCTCGAACACAAGGGCACGCTCACCCTCGACGCCACCACCATCAGCGACAACGACGGGCCCGCCATCACCGCCAACGGGGACGTCACCACGCACGGATCCACCCTCGACGGCAACAACGCAAACGCCGCCACCATCCATGGGACCCTCAAGGCCACCGACACCACCGCCTCCAACAACGACGGCACCGGCATCCACGTCAACGGCGACGCCACCATCGAAACCACAACCGCGAACGGGAACGCTGGCGACGGCATCCACGTGGAAGGCTCCGCGACCCTCGACGAGACCACCACGGACAACAACGAAGACGCCGGCATCCGCCTCCACGGCGACACCTTCACCATCACCGACTGCCACACCCGCAGCAACGAACACGGGATCCTCGTAGAACCCCACGCCGTCAACCTGGACCAAGACCTCTTCCTCGCCCACCTGACCCCCTTCGATGCGTTCAAAAGCAACACGCCCACGGACGTACGCATCGACGGTTGCCACCTCACAGACAACCAAGCCTTCGCCATCGAAGCCGCCACGGACGCCCTCGTCGAAGCCCAACGCAACTACTGGGGCGACGACGGACCCATCTACAACATCCCCTTCCACCGCACCCCCAACACGGTCTCCAACCACGTCATCGTCACGCCCTACTGGGAAGACGAAGACCAAACCCAACCCGGGTTCGTCCCCAAAACCGAACTCCACCCCACGCTCTTAACGACCTCGCCCCTGACCCCCTTCCTCAGCGACTAGAACGCATCCAAGCGCGTCTGATGGCGAAGATCATCCACCAACCTCGACACCTCCCCCCAGGCCACATCGAACACGCTAACCCGATCCATGAACCCGAGCACCTCCTCCAACGAGTCCGGCTCCACCGGTTTTGAACCCATCGCTTCCCGCACGCCCTCCCGAATCACCCAAACGCCCGCCGGCGCGTAGTAATCGTCCGTGATCTCCCGCAAAACGACCGCGCTCGCCTGACGCCCCTCTTCCAACAACCCCTCGCAAACCGCTAAGCGAGCTGCATAGTACGCGCCCGTGATCTCGTCAGCGTACGATGTGCGCCCCTCGATCCCCTCGTGATCCTGTAAGACCTTCAGGCGACGCCGAGGCATGTCCCCCTTCGGCGTTGGCTCTGGGACCAACCACGCCTCGATCATCTCGAAGGACCAGGGGCCGGGCAACAAGAGCACGTAGAAGCGGTTCCCGTGCACCAAACTCGTGAACACCTGGAAACTCCCTCGCTGGGGCTTGTCCAGTATATCATCGATCAGGCCCTTGCTGAGCATGTCGTCCGTGGCCGTGATGCTCCAGCGTGTCGGTACGAACCGGCGATCTCGCGCGTGTCCAAGGAGCCCTGCGCTTAGCAGTCGCTGCACCTGGTAACCGTCCACGCCTCGCTCGTAAAGCTCCCAGGCGCCCGTCGTCGCTCGGGCATCCGTGTCTGAGACGACTTGGTCCACGCGTTTGGGCACGCTTGGGTTCTCGGCGAGTTCAGCTCGTTCGAGGCGAACGTTGGGCCCCGTGGGAGCGGCTGCGCCGGCGAGCACGGGCTTGAAGATGAGATCCACGTCTTTGTCGAACGTCAGCTCCGTGTAGGCGGGCTGGTTCGCCATGGCGAGTTCTTGCGTGACGTCCATGGCTTGCGTTGGGTCGTGGAGGTCCTGGGCGTCCTGGACTTTCACGGTCGCGTTCCCACGTACAAGCCCGCTTCGCATCGCGAGGACGTCTCCAAGCTCCATCCGGGTCCAGGAGGGGGGTTTGTCGAGGAGGCTGGCATCGTCCACGGTG
>PWVY01000154.1 GCA_003561665.1 Thermoplasmata archaeon | reverse complement strand
CTTGGCGGATGGTGGCCTGCATACGGTGGGGAGGGGTGGAGGGTCTCTTGATTTGTTGGTCGTGGTCGCGGTTCTTCGGCGTTGGGGCCCGTTTCCGATACGTATTTCAAAGGGGTGATTGGGGAAGAACTGACTGTTGCCGCCTAGTTCAGGGGACGATATCCGTGATGCGGGTATGGGGAGTTCGTCGTCTGTTTGGGGTCCGTTGCATCGTGCTTTGCAGGATTTGGCGATGGTTTTCTTTGTGAGTTCGCTGGTGTATGTGGCGTTCATCGTGACGGGGATGTTGGAGTACTTGATCGCGTTGTTTAGCGGGTATCCGTTCATCGAGAGCGGGGAGCTTTTCATCTTCGCGACGCTGTTGGCTGTGGGGTTCGGTTTAACGGGGTTGCATCGGTGGACGCAGCTTGCGCGCGTTTTGGACGAGCAGCAACACATCCGGAGCGCGTTGGACGATCATAAACGACGGTTGGAGCGGCGCAACGAGGAGATCGAGCGGTTATCGTATGCGGCAGCGCATGATCTTCGGGAGCCGTTGCGCACCACGTCGAACTACCTGGGGTTGTTGGATCGTCACTTGGATGCTGAAGCGTTGGATGAGGAGCAGAAGACGTACCTGAGTGAAGCGAGGAACGCGACCGGTCGTTTGGAAGCGATGGTTCGAAGCTTGGTGGAGTACGCATCGGTGGATCCTCAAACGGAGGAGAGCCAGCCCACGGATGCGGAAGCCGCGTTGGATCGGGCCTTGGATGGGCTTTTCGCGCAGAACCCTGAGTTGGATGTTGTGGAGATCCATCGGGAGGAGTTGCCGGTTGTCCATGCTCAACCGCGGGATCTTGAGGCGGTGTTCGTGCTCTTGCTCGAGAACGCGATCGAGCATGGTGGGCCTGAGGTGTCGCGTGTCGAGATCCAGGCTGAAGAAGACGGGGATCTGGCATGTATACGGGTCAAAGATGACGGGGTGGGCATCGATCCTGAACGGCGAGATGTCGTGTTCCAGGCGTTCAGGCACAACAGCGGGTCCAGTTCGACGGCGGGTGCAGGCATGGGGCTTGCCTTGTGCCGGCGGTTGATCGAACGCCACACGGGGCGTATCCGCCTTGAGAACGTGAATGAGGGCGCGTGCTTCCGTATCGAGTTGCCCTTGGCGGATGCGCCGGTCGAGGCGAACCCGGACCCTTGGCAAGCCTAGCTTGTGCGGTTTCGATGGATCGTTGGACCGCCATGCTTATCCACAAGCTGTATTCTTGGGTTGTACCAGTGGGTTATCATGGCCGTGGAAACCGCTCATCCCGAAACGAGGCCCGCCCGGACCCAGCTTGAACACGCCAAAGCCGGCACCATCACGCCACAGATGGAACATGTTGCACGAATAGAGAACCTGGACCCGGACCTGGTCCGCCACGAGATCGCCAAGGGACGCTTGATCATCCCCGCCAACCACCGTCACATCGAGGATGGGCTAGAACCGATGGCCATCGGGAACGTCTCCAGCGTCAAAGTCAACGCGAACATCGGCGCAAGCAAGGAGACCAGCAGCCTCCAAGAAGAGATCAACAAGCTCGAGCACGCCCTCCACTGGGGTACCGACACCGTCATGGATCTCTACACGGGCCGCTCGAACCTCGCCGAGATCCGACGCGCCTTGCTCGAACGAAGCCCCATCCCGCTTGGCACGGTTCCCATCTACGAGATGGTCGACCGCGTCGAAGGGAACATCGCGGAGATCACGCCCGAGCTTGCCCTCGACGTCATCGAAGACCAAGCCAAACAAGGCGTCGACTACCAAACCATCCACGCCGGCGTGCTCGCCAAACACACGCCGCTTACGCGTGATCGCGTCACCGGCATCGTCTCCCGCGGCGGCAGCATCATCGCCCAATGGATGGCCGAGAACGAGGAAGAGAATTTCCTCTACACCCACTTCGACGAGATCTGCACGATCTTCCAAGAGCACGATGTCACCTTCAGCCTCGGTGATGGCCTACGCCCTGGGAGCATCGCGGATGCCAGCGACGACGCCCAATTCGCCGAGCTACACGTCCTCGGGGACCTCACCAAACGTGCCTGGGAGAAGGGCTGCCAGGTCATGGTTGAAGGCCCCGGCCACATCCCCCTGGATGAGATCAAACTCCAAGTCGACAAACAGAAAGAGATCTGCCACGGCGCCCCCTTCTACACGCTGGGCCCCCTCGTCACGGACATCGCGCCCGGGTACGACCACATGACGAGCATGATCGGGGCCGCCGTCATCGGCTGGCACGGCGCCGACATGCTCTGCTACGTTACCCCTAAAGAACACCTCGGCCTCCCCAACGCGGACGATGTCAAACAAGGCCTCATCGCGTACAACATCGCAGCGCACGCAGCCGACGTCGCACGCGGACGACAAGAAGCCTTGCGATGGGACGAGGAACTCTCCAAAGCCCGCTTCGCGTTCGACTGGGAACGCCAGTTCGACCTCGCGCTGGACCCCGAAGAGGCCCAAAGGAAGCACGGCGCAGCCAACAGCGAAGAGAACCACGATCCCAAGAACGCGAAGTTCTGCAGCATGTGCGGGCCCGCCTTCTGCAGCATGCGCATCACGCAAACCCAACGCGGCATCGACGGCGAGGAGAAACTCGCCTTCGAGCACCCCGAAACGGATGAGGACGCCATCGCCCCGGACGAGGTTCGCGCCCTGCAAGGCGCCCGCTACCCATACACCTGGAACACGACGGCGTGACCGGGCCTCTACACGATGCGCGTCAACGCCATCACGACCAACCCGATCCACAGCGCGGTACCGGCCACGACGAGCCCGTTCAGGTGCCGTTCCCTGGTGGCTCGAAGCGCCGCACCGGCCGCGACCAAGCCCAGCGCCAGGACCAAGCCCACGCGGTGTAGAACGATATCCAAGGGCAGCACGCTCACCCCGAGTGCCGCATAGTCGAGGATCATCGAAGCCCCAAGAGCGCACGAAGCCACGACGCCGGCCTCCATGCGGCTTTTCATTTGGTGCGCGATCCCGTACGTGGCAAGGGGCATCCCGAGGACGAGGAGAGGGTACCCGATGGCGCCGATGGCGTAGATGTGCAAGAAGGGAGCGTGAAGCTCGAGGAGGATGGCGCCGGCTCGGACACCGAAAACGAACGCGGCGATGGTTGCTGCTAGGAGCACGTGGTCGAGCGTGATGCGTTCGCGGGCGTGTTTGAGGCGTCGGCGGTGGGCGGGATCGATCCGGTTCCATGCGCGCGTCATCCAAGCGGATCCGACCGTGGCGACCGGGACGATGAGGAGAAGTTCGACGATGGTGGCCCAGCCGTCGGTGTCGGCGTTGCCTTCGTTGCCAAGGTATTCTCGATGGACGCTTTCCACCCAGGGTTGCCCCATGAAGTCGGCTTCGACGGCGTGTTGGGCCTCCTCGTTCCCATCGACGGCGTGGCGGAGTGTGAACCAGTCCATGTGCTCCGTGTGGGCTTGGATGGCGACCCAGGGTTCATCCTCGTGGGGGGACTCGAAAAGCCGCAAGTGTAGGCGTTCCCCGTAGAAGGTCCCGTAGTGCAGTTGCTCGGTCTCGCCGACCCATTCACCCACGTCGCCATCGTGAACGTAGGCGAAGCGATCCGCGCCTCGGGTTTGGCCCCATGCGATCTCGGTACCGGTAAGGTTGACCTCGTGCGCCGAGAACGTGTCGGGAGCCGCGTCGGTCATGTTGGGGGGCGTGATGGCCCATTCCGTGTCGCTTTGTTCGGTGAGGGCAAGGAGGACATCCTCTGTCGTGCCCCGGACGATGACGTTGAGGGAGCTGAAAGCTTCGAACTCTGTCCGGTGGTTGATGTAAGGGAAAACCCCGCTCTCGTAACCGTCGAGCCGGTAGAGTTCAGGCTCGTCGATGGTGGGGGCGGCCATCCGGTCGGTGGATGGCCCGGCGAGCATCAGAGTCAAGACGCCGAAGGCGAATGCAAGCCCTACCACCGTGCCAGCGACCACGAGGGAGCGTTGCATTCCTCGGTTCTGACGTTGCCGGAGGCAAAAAGGTTCCTGTCTTTGGCCTCCGGGGGAACCCCGTCAAGGAACACGCCGGGCCAGAGAGAGGAGCGCGATCAGGCCCACAAGGAGGACCGTTCCGGGTCCAGGAGCGTCTTGCGTTTCCTCCCCGAGGTCAGGGTCCGTGGTTTCTTGTTGGCGTTGAGGGGCTTCTTCGTGGTCTTGCGGGGTCCCCTCGTTGCCTGTTGTAGGCTCTGGGCTGGGTTCTGGGTCGGGCGCGGGGGGCGTGGTCGCAGCGATCGTGACCTCCGCGGTGTCTTCTTGCCCGTACTCGGTGTTGGCGTGCACCGTGAGGCTCTTGGTAGTGGGTTGGTCCCCGGTGGGGGCGACGGCGAGTCCGACGGTCTCTGTTTGCTCGGGCTCTAGCGTCAGCGTGGCGGGAGAGATGCTGGCTTCCCAACCGTTGGGCGTTTCAAGCGTGAGCGTGATGTCGTCTTCGAGTTGGCCTTCGTTCGTGACGTGGAGCACGGCGTACCCGGTTTGGCCAAGGTACATGGACACGTGCTCTGTGCTGGGCGTGACGTCGACGCCGACGAGCGGGAGAACATCGTTCACCAAGCCGTCGGGTTCGGGGATATGGTGCGGGAGCGTTCCCAGGATGTAGTAAAGCCCGGGGTCCTCGGGCACTCCTAGGGATGGATCGGTGTTGGGGAGGGCGTCGAGGGGTTCGTTCGTGCCGGGGACGAGGCTTGTGACTTGGGGGATCTCGAGGGTGCCCGTGGGGTCTGGGATGTCGAGGGGGGCTTTGGGGATCGCCATGAGGATGCGGTCCGTGTCGGGGTCGACGTTGCTTGGGATCGCGTCCACGCCGGGCGTTTCGGGGAGCAGTTCTGTGGGGTGGTCGGGGATGTGGTCGTCGAGGATGAACGCTTGCACGAGCACGTCTCCGGATTCGTGGTCGTACCCGATGTGCGCGCGGGCTTGGTAGTCTTGGTGCCCGGCTTCGAGCGTGATGCTCACATCGGTGAGGGGTAGCGTGGGGGGAGCGTCGTTCTCGGGGAGGCAATCCTCGATGGAGGGAACTTCGTCGGGGTCGGGTGGGGTGAGGAGGGTAAGCTCGTCGTGGTTGGGGAGTTCGTTGACGTACACGCTGACGAGGAGCGTGTCGTCGCCTTCCGTGTCGATTTGGACGCTGATGATGTCGCTTGCTTGTTCGAGGATGGGGCCTAGTTCGTCGGGGTCCGCGTGGGGGGCCCAGGCGTCCCATGCGATGCAGGCGGGGGGGTGGGGGTCCTTGGGGCACTTGGGGTCGGGGGCGTCCCCGTTCGCGTGCGCGATGCGGTCGTCGAGGCAGCGTTCGAGCGTGTCGGTGTCCACGTCACCGGTTGCATCATCGAGCCCGAAGGGGGTCGAGTCTTCGTCGGCCGTCACGGTGGGCGTTGCAACGGTGATCAGGAAAAGCGCGAGGATCGCGGTGAACCAATGGGGGACTCTCCCGGCCATGGGGAACCCTCGCCGGTTCCCCTTCTTAAACCATGTAGGCAAGCCGCAGCGGCCCACGGCTTGGGTAGGGGGGTTTTGGGGGTGTTATATGCATCCGCAACCGTTGGCGGCTTGCCCGCCCCCGTTGACGCCCACGTTCACGTCGTTGGAGAACTCGATGGGGGACAACTCATCGTCGCTTGCTTTGGGGAGTTCGCGCGTGGCGCCGGGTCGTGCAAGCAGCGTGACGCGGCTGTCTTCTCGTTCGTCCTCGAAGGTGTACCCGGTGCGCTCGGCGAGCTCCTTGCTGTGCTGGCGGATCTCGGCGTGCGTGGGCATGTTCTCTTCCTTCATGCGTTGCCGGCTGTACCCGACGTAGACGTACCCTTTGCACTCGATGAAGGTGGGGTTGGCTTTCTCGATGAGGGTGGCGTACTCGTCGTAGTGGCCCATGTTCCATCCTTTCACGAGGGTGTGGCGAGCCACGGTGCGGCAATCCAACGCGGAGAGGATCTCAAGCGTCTTGTTGAGTTTGCTCCAGGCTCCCCCGGTGAGGGGGACGCAGAGTTCGTCGAAGACTTTCTTGTTGGGGGCATCCACGCTGACGTAAAGCTGCGTGGGCAGCGCGTTTTCCTCGTCGAGCTTCTTGATTTGCTCAGGGAAGCTTCCGTTCGTGACGACCATCGTCGTCATGTCGTGATCGTGGCACATTTGGATGAACTCGGCCAGGTAGGGGTACACTGTGGGTTCGCCGTTGAGGCTGATGGCCACGTGTGAGGGTCGGTTGGCGCGCACCCACTTCTCCAGGTCCGTGATGTCACGACCTTTGTACCCGCTGATCAGGCGCTGTTGCTCGGTGACGCTGTCTTGGAAAAGTTGCGTGGGGTCATCCCAGGAGCGCCCGTTGGGGCTCGTGTCGAAGTCTTGGGAGCGCCAGCAGTAAAGGCAGCGGAAGTTGCAGTAGTCCACCACGGGCGTCATCTGCATGCATCGGTGGCTTTCCACGCCGTAGAAGGTGCCTTTGTAGCAATGGCGGCCTTCCTCTTTGAGATCCTCCTTGGTCCAGTGGCAAAGCTTGACCCCGCCGTGGTCACCGGCGAACCCGTAACCTTGCTTCTTCAGGAGGCGCTGGAGCTCCTCACGCATACCCCGCCCACGGGGCGATTCCCATTTCACGCTTTCGCAAAGGGGGAAGCTGCCACCATCGCCCTTGGCATGGTCCTCCGCCTCACCGGGATCGTTCACGAGAAACGAGCCCACCAAAGGAACACGGATCGATGACGAGAGGGGCAAGGCCCCAGCGACAACCCTTTACACGATATCCTCACGTCTCTCACCTATGCGCAGCGCGATGCTCCTGGCCCTCCTCCTCGTCGCCGCACCCCTCACCGGGTGCCTGGCCAACGGAGACGACGACACGGACCCCACGCTCCCCAACGGAGACAACAGCGAACCAACCACCAACTGGCGCACAACCACTCACAGCGGGACCGTCGAAGGCGTCGGCACCCCCGGCCCCAGCATCGCAGGCGGCGACAACACCGCCAGTTGGAGCGTCTCCGCCAACGCGTTCACCCTCCAACTCGACCTAGCCAGCGAAGGCACGCTCGGTGACGACCTCACCTTCCAATATGGCCCCAACTGTGAAACCGAACCCACGGTCACATGCGACTACAGCGGTGAAACCGAAGACGGGCAAGCCAGCATCACCATCGACGACCCCGCCCCCGGCACATGGGAGATATTCTTCTTCCTCGATACGAACGCGGGAGAAGTCGAATGGGTCCTTGAGACGACGATCGGGGAACGGACATGACCCAACGAGGACACCCCTCGATACGTCATGAAACGCTTCAACATCGTCAACAGACGCCTTAAACACTCCAGCTACGTGATGCCCACTGCCGGGACGAGCCGCTAAGGTTCCACCACTCGCCGCCTAGGGCTCTCCCGGCACCCCATCTCAAAAAGGACCATGGTGATAGCTTATGCTAGGCCGGAACCTCCCCGATGATGACCCATGCCCCCCCATCGCTCACGTGCGTCTCACGGATCAAAAGATCCTCCACCTCCCCCGTCCGGTCCACATGCGTCCCATCACAGGGGTACGAACACACACCCTCAACCGTTACCGCACGCACGCTCCCCCCAGGCCCCGGGAACCCTTCCCCCTCCTCGAACCTCTGCTCGTCCAACCCATGATGCGCAGCATCCCGCGCAACGAAGGAGGCCTCCACTCGCGCGTCCGCGTCGATGAACGACCGAGCACGCTGCACCCACGCAGCTAACGCCTCCTCGTCCACGCGCCACGAGCGCACCTCCACCCGGAACCTGCCTCCCCCTTTGACTTCAGGATCGGCCACCAGGGGGGGAGCCTCCAACTGGTGCATCGCGGCCAGCAACAGATGCATACCCGTATGTGCTCGGGAATCCAGCACGCGATGCTCTTGATCAAGGTGGCACTGGAGTTCTGATCCCACAGGGGGAACGGGCCCGTTGATCCGGTGCCAAATCTGCCCTCCTTGCTCGTACACGGTCACGAGGCGATGCTTGTCGCCGCCCTTCACCCACACCGTTCCAGTGTCCGAACGTTGAGGGTGACGATACGCGCGGCTCTTGGGACGGAAAAGGGTTCGATCCATGCGGAACGCGTCCCCTTGGATCTCGATAACTTCAGAGAGCGATGTTTTCCGCTTGGGCTCGATAAGCCACAAGCGCTTGGATCGATCATCATCGACCATCGAGTTGACGCCTCGCTAGGAGGATGGCACCGGCGGCGCGCTGGGGAGGGTAGGGTTGTTGTTGACGAAGGTTTGTTTGGATGCGTGGGCGCGCTCGTAGTGCCAGTCGTCCATGGGTCGGTCCGGAAGCGGGGAATCGCCGTGGAGCACGTCGATCGCGGCCTGGATGCTTTGAGCGTTGACTTCACCGTAGCCGATGAAGGGGAAGCGCGAATCTTTGGGGATGGCTTCGGGGGGTAGGGCGCTGTTGGGGCAGTGATCGCCGTCGCTTTCCGTCTCGATGGGGGTTTGGAGGGCGGTGCGGTACAGGGTGTTCTTGAAATCGCGCATGGTGAACACGCCGTCTTTGAGGGGGCCTTCCGAGGGGGGGGCTTCGCCTTGCGCGAGGATGACTTGTGCATCGCGGGGGTTTTGGCTGTCCCATGCGTCCTCGGGCATGGTTCGTGTCATGTCGAGGGTGGGGCCAACGGTGTCGTCGTCGAGGAGGGTGCGGGCTTCGAGGAGCATGAGGGCGGCGCCGCCGGCGCTGAAGGGGGTAGCACTGCTGGTGCCTCCGCCGTTGTTGGCGATCTCGTGCGTGGTGTCGGCGGGGGCGGCGGGGTTTCTGCAGCCGTCCGCGGCGATGTAGGGGTCTTGGTTGTGCCATTGCGTCATGTGGTCGTTGTCGGTGGCTCCGACGCTGATGGCATCAGGTGCTCCGCTGGCGCCTCGAAGCCAGACGGGGTAGCCTGCGGTGGCGGTGTTTCCTACGCCGTTACCGCTGCTGGCGAAGAAGGGTTTCTCGTTTGCTAGGTTCTGGTAGGCTTCGATGGCTCCTTGGTCGAGCGCGTTGGGGGCTCCTGGGAGGGTGGTGAGGGGGGAGAGGCCGGCGCTGATGCTGACGATGTCGATCCAGTCTTGTTCGGCGGTCCAGTCGAGGGCTTTCGTGGTGAAGCCTTGGACTTTGACGAGCCAGATGTTGGGGTTGTCGGCGGGGATGCTGACGGTTTCGCCGACGGCTCGGCTGGCGGTCATGGTGCCGTGTGTGTAGTGGCCGGGCCGGTCAAGGATCAGGGGCCAGTCGTCGGGTTGGTCGATGAAGCTGATGGCTCCAAGGACCTTGGTGCCGGGGAAGGTGTAGAGGGTTTCTTTCTTGAGGCTCATGAGCGTATCCCAGTCTTCCTCGATCGTGGCGTCCCAGTCTTCCTCGATCGTGGCGTCCCAGTCGTCGTTGTCGAGGGTAAGGGGGATGGGTTCGATGTCTTGGAGGGTGTCTTGGAGGATTGGGGTCTCGGTGAGGGTTTGGGGTTCGGCTTGGTGGGTGTCCCATCGGTCGGGGGCGTGGAACTCCTGGTGGTACACGTTGATGCCTGTGTCGATGACGGCGATGACGACGTTGGGGCCATCCGTGGGAATCTCGGGCGTCTCGTCGTCGATGGGTTGGGGTTCGGCTTGGAAGGGGTTGATCTCCTGGATGCCGATGCACCCGGACAGGGTAAGGGTCAGGATGAGAGCGGCTAACAGCCATCCTCGCATGAAGGGTCAGTGGGTGGGGAGAAGAAAAAGGTGTCCCGTGATCGTGGGTAGGAAAGGGTTCGATGGGCGCGTCGTTCGGCTGCCTGTTTCCTTCCACAATCAAGGAGGCTTTGAAAGGTTTCCCCCATAGGTTCATCCCCGTGTGAGCCGTTCTTGTCTTTATGTTCTGGTGGGACATGCGATGAGCGGTGTAGAGGCGAGTCCTGTTGCTAGGTTGGAGCGTTGTTCCACGGGGATCGAGGGGTTGGATGAGGTTTTGCATGGGGGATTGATTCGGGGGCGTAGTTACCTTGCTCGAGGGAACCCTGGGGCGGGGAAAACGATTCTAGGGTTCCATTTCCTCGAGGCGGGTGCTCGTGATGGGGAATCGGGGTTGATGGTGCATTTCGAAGAGAGCACGCGCGAGCTTTGTCAGAACGCGGAGTCCTTGGGGTTCTCGTTGGAGGACATCGCGTTCTTGGATCTTTCACCGTCCTCGGAGGCGCTGGTGGATGGGGCGGGGTATGATGTGTTTGGGCCTTCCGAAGTGGAGGGCGTGTATGATCAAGGGACCTCGTTGACAAGCCGGTGCACGTTCTCCTCCGTCATCAATCCTGCCAGGAACGCTTCGGCTGGAGTCCTGTAATCAAGCGCGCAGTGGGGTCGTTCGCTGTTGTAGTGCTCTACCCACCGGCTTAGCAGAACCCTCAACGCTTGATGATCGGCCGGTTGCTCGTGCATATCGCACCATTCTTCCTTGAGGGAACGGTGCCAGCGTTCGATTTTCCCGATGGTTCGGGGTCTTCGGGGGCTGGCTTGGATGTGGTGGATGTTCATCCAGTACAAGGCTAGGGTGAACAGGCTGGCATCCTCGCTTGTGGTTCCGAATTGGGCTCCGCGGTCGGTGAGGATCTGCTTGGGTTTCCCGAACTGCTTGATAGCGGGGCGGAGCATGCTCATCACGCAGGCGGTGGTGAGCTCCTCGCGGAAGACTTTGCTTGCGATCACGAACCTGGAGTGGTCGTCCAGGATCGTGCACACGAACCCGATCTCGTCCTCTGGTAGAGGGATTTGCGTGATGTCCATCTGCCAGAGGTAGTTGGGCGTAGGGCGTTCGAAGCGTTCGAACGTGCGCCATTTGGTTTCTCGCTGGTTGACGAGGTCGTGTTCTTGGAGGACTTTGTGGATGGTGGTGTGGCTGAGCGGGATGTTCGTGACGCGTTTGAGCTTGATTGCCCCGAAGTGGGGGAACTTGGCTTTGGCGTCCAGGATCTCGTGGACGTAGTCGTCCCGTTTGCGGTGGATCGTGTGCGGGCGGCTGCTAGAATCCTCGAGGGCGCTGTAGGACTTGCCGGCTTCCACGAATTCGGTCCACCATTTGTGGACCCATTGCCTGCTTGTTCCGCCTAGACGGGCTACCTTGGCGAAGTTTCCTAGTTTGCGGTATAGTTTGATGGCGTCTTTGCGGGCTTTCTTCCAGGGGATGACTTTTTCTCGTGCGCGTTGTACTCTCTTTCGAAGGCGGAGCCCTCTTGGCATGTTGGTTCACACTTCCTGCCAACGAGGGCCCGTTCTTCACCCTTCCTAGCCCCCCCACCCTGGTTTCTGCTCCAGGCGCGAGAGGGTGTCCGGGCGTTGATCAGTGAGCTTGTGCCAGGTCGTTGGTTCATGTCAACGACCTCGGTGGATTACTCAGTCGGTGGGATTGTGGGGGTGTGGGCGTTATTGGCTTTTCTTGGTTTCCCATCGTTTGACGACGACGTTGACGTCTTCTTCGGGTTTCTCGTGGTAGAAGAATTGGGCTTTGAGGGGGAAG
>PWVY01000060.1 GCA_003561665.1 Thermoplasmata archaeon | reverse complement strand
CGTCGATGAAGTAGGCCCCTGTCGTGTCGCTGGGTTCGGGGTCGGCGGCGAGGTGGATGCTCGTTTGGGCTCCTTGTTCGGGGTCGCGGAGGAACACGTGCGCGATCTTCATGAACCAGCGCACGTACCAGGGGCCTTGGCGGCCGAAGTTGCTGGCGACGACGCCAGGGTGCAGGCAGTTGGCAGTGATGCCGTGGGGTTGGAGGCGTGGGGCAAGGTGGAGGGTGAAGAGGATGTTGTAGAGCTTGGTTTGTGCGTAGACGCGGAAGCCGCTGTATCGGCCTTGCGTGTTCTGGAAGCCTTCGGGGAGGCGTCCGGCGCTCCGATGGGCTTCGCTTGCAACGGTCACGATGCGTGCATCGTGGCTTGCTTCAAGCAGCGGGAGGGTTTCGTGCGTGAGGAGGAAGGGCGCCAGGTGGTTGGTTGCGAATTGGGTTTCGATCCCATCCTCGGTGAAGGTTCGTTCGTCGAGCACGAGGCCGGCGTTGTTGACGAGCGTGTCGATCGCATCGAGGCGTTCGCGAAGCGTTTTCGCGGTGGCGCGGATCTGATCTTGGCTTGCGAGATCGCACAGCTCCAGTTCGACGGTCTCGTTTCCGGTGGCCTCTTGGATGGCACGTTGGGTTCGTTGGCCTTTTTGCTCGTTGCGGCACAAAAGGATCACGTGGTGGCCGTCGTCGGCGAGCGCATGCGCGGTCGTTTCGCCGATGCCGCTGTTGGCCCCCGTGATGAGGATCGTTCGGGGAGGCTCGGTGTCGTCCACGGTTAGGGGGTGGATCCGTCGAAGAAGGGTAAGCCTACCGGTCCTGCCTTGTGCCCCACCAGGAGAACGCGTCGGTGTCCTCCGCGATGCGTTGAGCTTCCTTGTACCCGGCATCGGCGTGCCGGGCAACCCCCATCCCGGGGTCGGTGATGAACGCGTTCTCGATGCGTTTTTCCGCTTCTTGGGTCCCGTCAGCGACCACGATCATGCCCGCGTGCGTGGACAGCCCGATGCCCACCCCTCCTCCGTTGTGAAGCGCGATCAAATCCGCGCCCGCGCTGGCGTTCAACAATGCGTTTAACAGGGGCCAGTCGGCGATCGCATCCGATCCATCCTTCATGCCCTCGGTCTCGCGGTAGGGGCTTGCGACGCTGCCGCTGTCGAGGTGATCGCGCGTGATGGCCACGGGCCCGATGTCACCATCAGCGACCATGCGGTTGATCTTCTTGGCGAAGCGGTCTCGTTGCCCGAACCCCAGCCAGCAAACGCGCGCGGGTAGGCCTTCGAAGGGGACGCGTTCTTGCGCCGCTTCGATCCATCGGTTGAGCGTCTCGTCCTCGGGGAACATGCTCGTCACGACGTCGTCCGTGGCCCACAGGTCCTCCTCGTCCCCCGTGAGCGCGACCCATCGGAAGGGACCGCGGCCGCGGCAGAACATGGGGCGGATGTAGGCGTTCACGAAGCCCGGGTACGCGAAGGCTCGTTCGTAACCGGCTTGTTGGGCTTGGCCTCGAAGGTTGTTCCCGTAATCGAACACGATGCTGCCGTCGTCTTGGAACCCAACCATGGCTTCGCAGTGGTCCGCCATGGAGGCGTACGATGCTTCGAGGTACTTCTCGGGATCATCTTCGCGGAGGGTTTGGGCCTCCTCGGGGGGAACATCTGCGGGGATGTACCCGTTCAGGGCATCATGCGCGCTGGTTTGATCCGTGACGATGTCGGGTTCGAACCCTTCCTTACGCAACCGGGGCAAGGCGGTTGCACAGTTCGCGATGAGGGCCACGCTCGTGGGTTCGCCGTGCTCTGCGGCGTCTTCAACGATGGCGACGGCTTCCTCAAGGCTGTGGGTTTTCTCCTGGCAGTACCCTCGCTGGATGCGTTTGTCGGCTCGGGCTTCGTCGACCTCCACGGCTAAGCAGGCCCCGCCCGCGATCTCGACGGCTAACGGTTGAGCTCCGCCCATGCCTCCAAGGCCCCCGGTGAGGACGGTCCGGCCTTCCAGCGTCCCGTCGTAGTGTTGGCGGGCGAGGGCGGCCATCGTTTCGTACGTGCCCTGGATGATGCCCTGGGTTCCGATGTAGCACCAGGACCCGGCCGTCATCTGTCCGTACATCGTTAGGCCTTGCTTCTCGAGCTCGTTGAACGTCTCCCACGTCGACCATCGTGGTACGAGGTTCGCGTTCGCGATGAGGACGCGGGGCGCGTTCTCGTGCGTGGGGAAGGTGGCCACGGCGCGTCCGCTTTGCACGACGAGCGTCTCGTCGTCACGCAACGTTTCAAGCGCGCTCGTGATGCGCTCCAGGTCCTCGTGGGAGCGGGCGGCGCGCCCTGTGCCCCCGTACACGACCAGATCCTCCGGGCGTTCAGCGTTCTCGAGGTTGTTGTATAACAGGCGGAGGATGGCCTCGGAGCGCCACGTGGGGCACGTGCGGGTGTCGCCTCGGGGGGCTTTGAAGCTCGTGGAGGGCATAGGGGTTGAAGGGGAGGTGAGGGGAAAAGCGTAGCCCTGCGGAGAGCAAGAGCCAAGGCCTTGGCAGACGTGGCCCCCGGCTAATGCGTGGCATCGGGATCGTTGCGCGTGCGTGGATCGTCGTCGGCGTGTTCGTGGTTCTTGCAGGTGGAGCCGTGGCCCAGGAGGAGGGGGCATGGGTGACGTTCGAGGATCAGGCCTCGGACGGGGGCTCGGTGCTCGTGGAGGCCGTGTTCATGGAGGATGGAGGGTTCGTTGTGATCCATAACCAGAAGCTGTACACGGGGCCCGTGGAGGAGAGCGTGCAGGGTGTCTCGGCGTACCTAGAACCGGGGACGCATGAGGAGGTGAGGGTCGTTTTGGATCCCCCGATCGAGGAGGACCAGCTGCTCATCGCGATGCCGCATCGGGATACGGACGGGAACGAGCGGTTCGAGTACTTCGAGACGAACCGGGAAGAGGACGGGGCTTATCAGGGCGAGGAGGGGGCCGTGGTGGATGAGGCGTTCGTGCGCGTGCCCCCGCAGGAGGCGGTGGTGGGTCCGGGTCCTTTGAGCCTTGGGCTCGCATGGAGCGTTGCAAGCGTGCTCGTGGGTGCAACACGACGCGGTCAGGCGTCTTCGATGGCTTCGTGAAGCTCTGCGAGGGCTTGGACGCCTTGCGCGGCGTAATCGATGCGGTCGTGGGCTTGTTTCGCCGTCATGCCAGGCCCCGTGATGGCCAGGGAAAGGGGTTTGTCGTGGTCGAGGCTGATCTCTTGCAGGGTCTTGGCCGTGGAGTGCATGAGGATCTGATCGTGGTCGGTCTCGCCCGTGATGACCGCTCCGATGACGACGGCTCCGTCCACATCGCCTCGAGCAAGGGCGCGGTGAACGGCCAACGGCGTGTCGTAGACTCCAGGCACGCGGAGCGTGAGGGTGTGCGTGTGTCCGAGGTTTTCGATCTGTTCCGTTGCGGCGTTCACCATGGCGTCCGTGATCTTCTCGTTGAAGCGTGAAGCGATGATGGCGATGTTCATGCGGGTTCCTCTTTGGGGGGTTGGGGGGGTTGTTCGATGGGGCCTTCGTCGTGGTATCCTTCGCGTTGCCCGGTCCCGGCCAGTTGGTTCATGCGGTCGGGTTCGAAGAGCATCCACAGCGCGTTCAGGGCGTGTTCCCGAGCGCGGTTCTCGGCAAGCCATCGCAGTTCCCCGTCCGCTCCCGGGGGGGTTTCGTCGGTGTGGATGAAGGTTTCGAGGATATGCGTGTTCGTGGCTAGTTGGGCATGTTGCAGGCCAAGGCTTGCTTCGTGGGCACATTGCTTGTCGATGGGTTCGGGCCCAGCTTGGCCTAGGGCGAGCACGATCTCGCATCCTTGTTCTTCGATGAGTTTCTTGGCTGCGACGGGAAGGTCTTTGAACCCGGGAACGGTGGTGTGTTCGATGGTGACCTCCACGTCGCTATCGTTGGCGTAGGCTTCGATCGTCTCGGTCACGGTTTGGGCCATGTCGACGCGAGCGAAGGTGGTGTCCGCGATCCCGATGCGCGCGTTCGTCATGATGGGTCCTCTTGGAGGTCTGAAAGGTAGGATCGGTAGCGTTCGCTTCGGGAGATGCGTCGTAGGATCTCGCGTGTCCCGGCGAGGTCGTCCTCGTGCTCGTCGACGCGGACCACGCTCACCTCGACGCCTCGTCGTTTGCACGCGGTTTTGATGTCTTCTTCGTCGTGGTAGTCGTCGTGGCCAAGCGCGATGATGTCGGGTTGGAGGCGCTCAACGGTGGCGAGTTGGTCTTCCTCGTCCCCGAGAACGGCTTCGTCGACAGGTTTGAGCGCTTGAACGAGGGTTCTTCGGGTTTCCTCAGGGAGGATGGGGGGATGTTTGCGCTCCTGGACGCTGGCATCGCGCGCGATGACGACGACGAGTTCGTCGCCGTGCTGTGCGGCTTGTTCAAGGTAGTGGATGTGGCCGGGGTGAAGGAGGTCGAAGACGCCCGCGGCCATCACGCGGGTTGTGTCCGGGGGTGGGGGCATGGCGTGGGCGCGGATAAGGAGAGGGTGCCTTGAATGGTGCCCTCGGCGCGTGGCCCTTTCGGCGTGGTGGCCGGTGCTAGTCGTGGGCTTGGAAGGCGGCGTGAATGTCTTGGGCGTCCACGAAGGGCGTCCCGTTGGCTTCGGCGCGTTGGCGGGCACGGGAAGGCTTCATGGCATCGTCTTCGTCGAGGATCTCTGCCCCCACGAGGGCTTCCGGGGTCCCAGCGATGCGGGTCAGTGCGATCGCAAGCTCCGTGTGGCCTTCGCGCGCGTCGAGGAGGCCCTCTGCGGCCGAGCAAAGGTGCACGTGGCCGGGGGTTCGGAAGCGATCCGTGAAGCGTTCCCGAAGCGCATCTGGTTCGATGCAGGGTTCCAGGCTCGCCAAGCGACCCAGTTCCTTCACGGTCAACGCCCGGTCGTTGTCAGTGATGCCGGTGAAGGTGTCGCGATGGTTGAGCGTGAGCGAGAAGCTGGATCGTGCATCGTAGGGTAGGGCATCGGGTGTGAGGCCTTGGAGCGTGGGCCACGTGTCGGATGCTTGGTCGTAAACCTCGTGGAGGAAGGGAAGACCAAGCGCGTCGTGAAGTTGGGGGCCGAGCGCGACGAAGACGAGACCGCCTGCGTCTCGCCTTAAGCGTCGGATAGCGTGAGGGGTCGCGTTCTGGGCGGGGAAGAAGAGGTCGACTTCGCCTTCACGGTCGTCCCCGTCGTAGATCATGACGGGGTGCCCGTTCTGCAGGGCTTTACAGGCGCTTTCGAGCGCGGGTGAGGCTACCGTCAGGGTTGGAGCGGACACAGGGGAGCGAGCCCCGCTGACCTACATAAAGCGTAGGTAGTTACTCAATCATGAGTATCTTGTCAGTGGAGGATCAGATTCTCTTGGCCTTTCAAGCGCGTCGCGTACCCTGCTACTCGGTTCCGCAGAAGCTTGCTGTCGATATCCGTAAGCTGCTCGACGAGTTGCTTGTTGGTCTGGAAGTCCTGTGTGAAGAGGTCTTCGTGTTTGCGGAGCAGTTCGAGGGATACGCGCTTGATGTAGGTTTGCCGGATGTTGCCCATTCTTGGACCTCAGTGACCTCTCGAACCAGCACCCCCTACAAGAACCCTTCCGTTATTGGGGCTGATCAGGCCGGGCCTTGGCGTCGGTCCTCTCCTCCACGGAGGACTCGTCCTCCTGTGTGAGCGTAGCGGTTGATGCCAGCTCGACCAAACGATCAATCCTTGCCAGCTCTTCGTTGATCACTTCACGCCGCTTGGCCTTCACTTCCGCGGCGATATCGGCGAGGGATACATCCAGCCGGTAGTTGTTGACCGGACGTCCTTTCCCCGGGGTCTTCTCAGGCTTGGCAACGACCCATCCTCGTTCGCGAAGCGCCTTCGTTGCTTGACTGACCTCCGGTTGACGCATTCCGAGCGCTTCCTGGATCCGGGACGAGCGCGCGTTCCCCTCCAAGGCTAGGAAACCGACCACGCGAGACGGACGCCTATCCACGCCTAGCGCGTGAAGGAGCTCGGCGAACTCATCACTTTCGTCCTCCTTTAATCGCTGAACCTTGCCCATTGCATCCTTTCCCCGGTCGGCCACTTTACCGCCATGCACCCGTAGGACCTTCACCGGGTTAAACCTATTTGTCACGCAAGGGGACAACAAACCGCGCGCGAACCGGAGAGATCAACCGATGACCATGCGCTCGGGATCCTGCGTCCCCTTCTCGAACCGATCCACTGCGTACCGGGAAAGGTCCACCCTCACCGGTTCACCGAGGATCAACTTCGCCGTGATCTCGGTCACGCGTGGACTGATCATGAACCCGTGCCCGCTGAACCCGTTCAGTTGCAAGAAATTCGAAAGCTCCGGGTGGGGGCCAAGGTTGGGAACATGATCCGGGCTCGTGTCGTAGCATCCCGCCCATTGGCGCATCGCGTGGACCGGGCCAAGCGTCGGGATAAGGTCCACAAGTTGCCGTGAGATGCGCGCGAGGAACTCGAAGCTGGAGCTCGTCGTCACCTTCTTCATCGGTTCACGATCGCTGAGCCCGCTGACAAGCTCTCCGCGACCATCCTGGTTCACGTACAACCCCGTACGCATGTCCACGACCATCGGGTCAAGCATCGGTTTAAGCGCTTCCGTGACGAAGATCTGATGCCTGATCGGGGTTGCGGGGATCGAGACATTCGCCATGCGAGCGATCTCGCTGCTCCAGGCCCCCGCTGCGTTCACAACCCACTCCGGTGCAAGCATGCCCTTGGGCGTCTTCACCCGAACGATGCGATCCCCCTCCGTCTCGATCCCGGTGACGGGCGTCCTCGAGCGGACGTCGATACCGTGTTCTTCAACGCGCTCGCGCAGCCCATTCACCACCGGCCATGGGAAGATGATCGCATCCTCTGGACAGTACGATCCCCCGATGAAGGGACTCATATCGACCGCAGGAGCCAAGGAGGCAGCCTCTTGCACGCCCACGACGTGCGTTGGGATCCCGTGCGCGCGCTGGAAACGAGCCCGCTTTTTCATCTCGGATAGCGTATCTTCATCGCTGGCTAGCATCAAGTACCCGGACTGGCGAAACCACGTGTGCAACCCGATCTCGCTTGCGAACCGCTTCCACATCGGAATCGAGTCCCTTGCCAGTTCCAGGTTGGAAAGCGATGCCCACTGGGCCCGCACACCGCCCCCGTTGCGACCGCTTCCGCCATACATGGGGTATTTCTTCTCCAACACGACGATGTCGTGGACGCCAGCGTTGGCTAACCTGTTCGCGACGCCAAGGCCGTTCACGCCGGCCCCGATGATGAGGACATGGCAGCGTTCCGTCATGACGGATCCTCCTCCTCGGGTTCGTCATCGTGGGCGAGAGGATGCTCGGCAAGCACGGCGAGCGGTACGCCTCGAACAGGCTGACGATGCGTGATCCCCCCAATCGCTTCGGGGTCTTGACCCGTCTCCTCTGCGAGCAACGCGATCGTGGCAGAAAGGCACCATTTCCCTTGGCATGGGCCTGTCGTGACGGCTGTGACGCGTTTGAGGGGTTCAAGCGCGATGTATCCGAGGTCGATCGCCTCACGGATGTCGTGGGTCGTGACATCCTCGCAGGGGCATACGAGGGTCCTGTCTTTCATGCTGTCCTCCATACGCGTCGAAGAGCGCCTTCTTCGTCGTCTTCGAACCTGCCCTCGCTTAGAAGCGTTTGCGCCGCCGCTTTGGGCGGGGTCCCTGCTGCGGTTTGACCAGCCCAACGGCCGGATCGGATCGCAGCTTCAGGGGTGTGGTGACCGGCCGCGGAGCCCGCGATGAGAACCCTTGGAATGGGGGTTGATCCATCGGGGCGATGAAGGGGCGTTCGCCCGCCAAGCGCTTCTTCGTACGTGTAGGGGATGCCGGCCTGACGACCGAGCTCGGGAGATGGGGTAAGCCCACTGTCCGTGATGACGGCGGTGGCTTGAACATGCCCGTTGGGGGTATCCACACCCGTGACGGCAGGATCTCCCGTGATCCGTATGGCTTCGTCGACGATGCGCACGGTGAGCCCATGGTCTTGTGCTTCCTGGGCGAACGCTTGGCCTTCGCGGTAGGGGTCGAGCACGATGAGGGGATCACCGGGGGGTGTTCGGTAACGGTTGAGAAGGATGCGTGCAGCGCGTGCACCCAACACGCCGGGGCGGTCGTTCCCGTCGATCATGGCAGGGTTCTCGCTGGCTCCATTCGCGATGATCATCGTGTCAGGCTTGATCGTGTGAATCGCCCATCCGTCGGGGGTTTCCTCGAGCACAGCAGCAATGTCATCCCAGATCCCGACGACGGTCCCATCGATCCGTTCGCGTTCCGGTGGAGCGAGGTTCTGGGCAAGGCGGGGTCCAGGGTGTTCACCGTGGGGGCCGGCGTCGACAGAGCGGGGGGTGTGGAGGAGCTGCCCGCCGAACCCGTCAGCGTCCGCGATGAGCACGTTCGCGTTCGCGTCGCGTACGGCGTTGTACGCGGCGAGACCCGCGGGGCCGCCTCCCGCGATGAAGATGCCGGTTTCGATCTGTTCGCCTGACGTGGTCGTGATCGAGTCGGTGGGTTGGGTCCCGAAACCGGCCATGCGTCGCGCGATGGCTTGGTAGGTTTCGCGCACGATGCGTGGTCGAACGAAACGCCGCTCATGGTCGAAGTGCTCGAAAAGCCGGTCCACGATGCGGAAGATATCGTTCTTGGCGGTGGGGGTCCCGATTTGGCTTTCGATGCGCATGCCGTCCTGAGCGCCTGTTTGGCATCCTCGCACGTTGGGGATACCGTCGATGCGGACCATGCACCCAGGGCAGTCCCCGGTGAAGCATTGAGGTCCTCGGGCTCGGTGGTACTTGATGCTTCGCGTTTGGACTTTGATGCCTTGGCGATAGAGCGCCACAGCGATGGGGTCACCTTGTCGGGCCGGGAGGGGCTCTCCGTCCCAGTGGATCGTGATCCTTTCCTCGGTCACCGGTCGGGTCTCCTCGCCATCGCAGGCGTGGGGCCCTGATGCCGGGCTTGGGTAAGGTTCCTTCGCTTGCTCAGCGGCGCGGGGGATTGGTGTGTCCCGAAACGGTCATATCGGGCGGGCCACTAGCGCCTTCGCCCGCAGGGGTAGCCAAGTGGTTAGGCAGCGGACTGCAGATCCGCGAACGCGAGTTCGAATCTCGCCCCCTGCTTTCTTACCTTCAACGACCCGATATCCCCTAGAAGACCCAGCATACGGTTCGCCCGCATCCCGCGGAGAGGAGGCGTGGTTCGGAAGGATTCATGGGGGACTTGGGCAAGGGGTGAGACCACAACCGTTTTTTATGGGGTCCTACCGGATGTAGGTTACAGTGAAGGGGAGCAACCGCGAACCAGAACGCACCCAGCGGGCTAGGGTTCGCCTATCGGTCCTTATCGCCTTCGGCGGCGGCCTGGCGGCCGGCATCGTCGGCGTCACAGGGTACCAAGAAGGCTTCTCCCCGGTCACGTACTCCCTGGGCCTTGCTTCCCTCGTGATCCTGGGTGTAGCCTTCTTCGTCGCTCACAAAACCCTTCCCAAGGCCGGATCCACCAAACCGCTCCCCGGCGACATCTACGGTGACCGAAAGCAGCCCGAACCGCACAAGGTCGACCAGGGCTCCCTGAACGGTCGCGTACCCTTCAGCGAGTCCAAGAACGTCAGGAAAGCCCCTGAGAACCCCGAGAAAGCGGAGTTGTACGAACGGCTGGAATCCCTGAACAAGCAGCTTCAACGAGCCAACGTGAAACTCGGCTTGGGCGAACTCAGCCGCGAAGGGTACACCAAGATCGTGGAAGAGCTCAAAGAACGCCGCGCCAAGGTCGAAGCCGAACTCAACACGGTCACCATGAAGGAAGAAGGCATGCACAGCTAAAAGCTAAACAAGAAGCCTCTTTCTGGACCATTGTGCCTGAGGACTCCCCCGTAAGCTTCCGCGTCATCCTCGTTGAACCCCGCTACGAAGGGAACGTGGGAG
Organism: Thermoplasmata archaeon; assembly: GCA_003561665.1. GTDB lineage: Archaea > Thermoplasmatota > SW-10-69-26 > SW-10-69-26 > SW-10-69-26 > PWVY01. Next base: position 1,572 of record PWVY01000060.1, on the reverse strand, counting down.
CCACCGCGCGCGTCTGCGCGAACTACGGCGTCGAAGACCTCGTCATCGTGGACGGGCCTGAACTCACCGACCGAGCCAACATCATGTCCATGCACGCAGACGAGCTCCTCGACGATGCCCGACACGTCAACACCCTCAAGGACGCCCTCAAAGGAGCCCATCTAAGCATCGGCTTCACCGCTGAACCCGGCGAAAAACCCCAAGACCACCGACGCGGCGCCCTACCCCTTGCCCAAGCCGCGGACATCGCGCACAGCATGCAAGGGCGAACCGCCCTCGTGTTCGGACGCGAAGACGACGGGCTCCTCCTTCCCGAACTCAGCAGCCTAGACAACATCGCCACCATCCCCGTACACCCTGGCTACCCCAGCCTGAACCTCTCCCACGCCGTCGCCATCGCCCTCTACGAAGTGCAAGGACGAGACCGGTACGAAACCACCCTCCAACCCGCCAGCGCCACACGCGACGAGATCGACCTCCTCCTCGACACCTTCGAACACATGATGATCGAAAGCGGGTTCCGCGACCACAAGATGGAACCCGCCATGATCTGCCTACGCCGCATCTTCGGCCGAACCCGCCTCTCAACATGGGAATACCACCGCGTCATGGGCGTGCTCAGCAAAGCCCTCAAAGCCATGGACGCCTGGCCCGAACACCAACGCCTCAACGATTAACCCAACACCCCATCCACCGCCCCAACGAACCCCTCCTCCCCGACCAACCGACACCCCATAAACCCCGCCGCGCGAGCCCCCGCCCGATCCTCCCCCGCCGCATCCCCCACATGAACAAAGCCACCCGGCTTGAACCCTAACCGATCCGCGAGCATCCAAAACGGACGCGGATGCGGCTTATACGCGCGCGCATCCTCACTACACACCCCCACCTTCACCCACTCCGACAGCCCCGACGCCTCCAATACGCGCTCCAACACGCACGCATCCAAGTTCGTCACCACACCCCACGCCAACCCCGACGCCTCCAACCGCTCCAACCCCTCCAACGCATCCCCCCTCAACGGAACGCTCACCCAAAGCTCCTCCAACGCCAACGCCCACCCCCAAGGATCGATCCCCAACCCAAACCCCTCATCCACCACCCGCGCACCCACAACCAAGCTCTCACGAACCGTCCGGAACGGCGTCTTCCCACGTTCAGCCAAACTCGCACGCACCCACGCATCCAACACCTCCCCCGCATCCCGATCCACCCCCGCCTCCTCCAAGAGATCCTTCACCAACGGCGTCTCATCCCGCTCGATGCTGAAATCCAAGAGCGTGCCGAACAAATCCAACGAGACCGCTTCGACACGAGCCACGTCCACGGAAAATGACCCACCAAAAAAAACCCTCCTGTGTTCGCCTCGTGCATGTTCGCCCAGGGAGACCCACACGAACCAGAATCGCTCTACCCTTGACGAATGACCCGATACTACGTCGACTGCCGAGAGGTCCCCAGCCAGATGAACTGCACCGTCAGCATCGCCGCCGACAACCAAGACGAACTCGAAGAAGCCGCCCTCCACCACATGACGAACGTGCACGGCCACGAAGCAAGCCCCAAGCTACG
>PWVY01000342.1 GCA_003561665.1 Thermoplasmata archaeon | reverse complement strand
TGGGAGCGTTGTTCGTTTTGGGTCAACGGGCCAGGGGACGGTTGGAGGACAGGTCGGGGTAGGCGTTCGACGGGTTGCTTTATCCAACGCGTTCGTACCCTAGGGCTTCGAAGGCTCGGTCGTAGCTCCATACGGTGGTGATGCCGATTTCGTCCATGAGCACGGCCGCAAGGAGGACGGCAAGTTCGATCTCCTCGGTTGTTTCCTTCCCGCGTCGTGCCGCTGCCGCCCAGAAGGCCTCCCGGGAGGTCTCGTGTAGAAGGACGCCCCGCTGGATCCGCTGGAGGAGGTGGTCTGCGTGCGCGGGGCTTGCATGGTGCAGAAGCCATCCGTGCGCTTCGAGGAGAGCGTGGAGGCTCGTATGGAGATGGCCGTATCGGCGGTCGGGCTCCTGTAGGGAGTCGAGGAGAGTCATGGCGGCGTCGTGGTTTGCGTCCTTTGTGTACTCGATGGCGGCCCATGCGCTCGCGTCGATGAACAGGGACGGCTTGATGGGTGCTGGCACGGGGCATCAGGCCACGTGATCGTATCGTGTGTCCTCGAACTGAACGGCCCTTTCGTCGTCATCCAAGGGGAGTGGTGGATCGAACAGGGGGGCATCCTCGTCCAAGGGTGCAGGTTCGTAGGTTTCAAGCAGATGACGTAGCGCATCCGAGCGGGAGCCGCCGAGCTCCGCGACCAGCGCGTCCAGCTTGGTCAGCAATTCAGGGGGAAGTCGAGTGGAGACGGGAGAGCGCTTCGAAGGGGCAGCCATGAGAGTGGGTTGGTGCCTACATTCGTGAGGGGTCAAATTCTCGGTGGCTCGTCATCTCCTTGAACCCTGGGGCGAAGTCCAGCTTGGAAGCCTATGGTCGACGTTTTGGGCCCGTTTTTGCTTCGATCGCTGACGCCTGTTCAGGCGCGTTAGAACGGGGTGATTTGGCGATAACGCACGAGCGCGGTGGCTCGGGCCATGTTGTACACGAAAAGGAGGATCCACAGCGCTGGAAGGCGCTCCACCGTGACCCGAGGCAGCGCTGTTAGAGCCCATGCGAGGCTCGGCGCCAAGCCCGCTGCAAGCGCCGCCAAGAACCACGAGGGCCCTGTGAAGGCTCCGAGCACGAGAGCGATGGGCCACAACAAGTGGTACACCGCCAACAAGAGCGTGATCGCTTCCCCGTCCAAGCCTCCTCCTTCTTGGACGCTGGCCACGAGCGAGCGGGCCCGCCTTGCTTCGGTGCGAAAGAAAGCCCCTAACGTGTCGGCCTGGCCAAGGTGCTCACACGCCATGCGCGGCTCGTGGTACACGGAATACCCTGCACCGCGCAAGCGCCGCCCTAGGTCCACATCCTCGCTGGCTTCCAACGACGCCTTGAACCCCCCAACGGCCTCGAACGCATCCATCCGAAGAGCAAAGGTTCCCGCGGGGATCCATGGGACCTGCCCGGGCGGTTTGGCCTCGAACGCCAGCCATGTGCGCGCCACCCACCCCTGCCCTGGGGCGGGCTCGTAGAACGCCCCCACCGCCCCGTGCTCTTCAAGGCCTTCCAGCGCGAACGAAACGAGATCGCGGGGCGGCCGGCAATCGGCATCCAGGAACACGAGCACGTCCGCCTCCACCGCGCCCGCCCCAAGGTTGCGCGCCTGAGCGATGTTCGTCCCTGGCGCCTTGACCACGGGCACCCCGTGCTCCCGCGCGATCGACACCGTTCGATCCTTCGACCCCCCATCCACGACGAGAACCTCCACCTTCACCGCCGCTGCCTTCACCTCGTCAAGCGCCACGCGAAGGCCCTCCAAACACGCGGGAAGGTGCACTTGCGCATTGTACGTGGGAACGATCACGGCCACACGCAGCCCCTCGTGCCTCATGCCTCAGACACCTCCCGATACATCGCCTCCACCTCGTCCACGATGCGCGACCAATCATACCGCCACGCCACGTCCACGTTCCCAGCGCCCTGCCCGGACAAACGCTCAATCGCCTCCGCGAACCCCCAAGGATCCGCCGCCACCTCCACGGTCGCCCCCTGGTCCACCAACTCAGGGATCACGCCCGTCGCCCGAGCGACCACCGGCAACCCGCACGCCATCGCTTCCACGAACGTGAGCCCGAACCCCTCATTCCAAGACGCGCTCGCATGAACCGCGGACGCATGGAACAGGGCTCGAACATCCTCGCGCGAGACCCGCCCAAGAAGATGCACACGATCCAGCACGCCATGCTCTTGAGCCAACAAGCGCACGCGTTCGGCTCGGCCCCTTGGATCCCCAGCCAAGACCAGATGATGCTCATCCAGATGCTTGATCGCCTCCACAAGCGTGCCCACGTCCTTGTGCTCCCAGAACCCTCCCACGAACGTGACCAACGGGACGCCCAAAGGAAGCCCCCAACGCTCCAAAACATCCCCCACCTCCCCCTTCGCCCACCACGCATGATCCACCCCGTTCGGGATCCGAACCACGCTCGCCCTGCCCTCAGTCATCTCCAGCGCCCGATCCTCATCCCCCCGGGTCAACGTCCAAGCCCTTGCCGCCCGCCGTAAACTCAACGGCTCGACCACACCGTAATACGCGACATGGCGAGGATGCCGACTTTCAACATCAGTGAACTCAACCGGCGCATACACCCAGCGCTTCGCCAACGCTTCCGAGAAGGGGAACAGGGCCAGGTGCGACCACACCTTCGAATGGTACGTCATCACCACATCCCAACGACCCTCACGAACCCCCTTGAGAACCCACCGCCGATACGCCAAAACCCCCCGAGGCGTCACCGGGAACCCCCGAACCGGCACGCCGCCCACGCTCCCATCACGCTTCGGATGCTCCCCGGTCGCCACCACAACCCGATGCCCCCGCCGAACCAACCCTCGCGAGAGCCTCTCCAAAACGACCTCTGTGCCCCCAACCTCAGGCGGGTACGCATGAACGGTGTGCAGGATCCGCACACCCCCAAGCAACCCCCAACGCACATAAAAACCAAGACTTCGAACCCGGCCACCCCACAACACGCACGACCCCACGAACCCCTACCCTAGAAGATCCTCATACACCGACAACCACGCATCCACGACACCCTCCCACCCATACCCACGCGCGATCTCCACGTTCCGCTTCGATGCATCACCCAGCACGCTCTCGATCCCCCGCGCGAACCCGTTCGCATCCTCCGCCACCACGACCTCCGCCCCTTTCCCCAAAAGCTCCCCGATCACGCCCACCTCGCGCGCCACCACCGGCAACCCGCACGCCATCGCCTCCAAGAACACCAACCCGAACCCCTCGTTCGTGGACGCGCTCGCGAACACATCCGCCGCATGAAGCAGCGAACGCAACCGTTCACGCTCCAAACGCCCCACGAAGTGCACCCGGTTGGGAGCCCCCACCTCCCGAGCCCAACGACGAAGCTCCTCCCCACGCCCCATACGATCCCCCGCGACGACCAAATGCACCCCCCGCAAGCGCCCCAAGCCCGCCACCAACGTTCGCACGTCCTTGTGCTCCCACAACCCCCCAGCATACACCACCAACGGCACCCCCTCCGGCACGCCCAACGCTGCCCGAACGTTCCCCTCCTCTCCCTTCCCCCACCAAGCATGATCCACACCGTTCGGGATCACGCGCAACCGATCCCTGATCTCCTCGCCCGCGATCTCAACCGCCCGTTCGCGATCCTTCTCGGTCAACACGATGCTCCGCCGAGCCTTCCGAAGCGAGGCCGGCTCCACGGTCCGATAGTAGGCCCGATGCCGAACAGCGCGTGAGTCGACATCCGTGAACTCTGTAGGGCAATACACCCACCGGTCCTTCACCTTCCCGAACGGGTACAAGGACAGATGCGTGAACACCTTCGAATGGTACGTCATGACCACATCCCAACGATCCTCGCTCACGCCTCGGTTCACGAACCGACGATACCGCGACACGCCCGCCGGGTTCGTCGCGAAGCCATGCACCGGGATGCCCTCCACCCTCCCCCTACGCTCAGGGTGCTCCTTCGTGGCCACCTCCACCTCGTGCCCCCGCTCAACAAGCCCCTGCGATAAGCGAGCCACAACCGCCTCTGTACCCCCAACATCGGGCGGGTAGGCATGCACCGTGTGAAGAACGCGCACAAGCCCACGAACACGCCCCACCCCCATTAAACACCACGAAGCCAGGCATCCGCCACGCGGAACCGGCGACCGTCAACGCAAGCACAACGCTCTTACCGCTTCCCCGGGTGCCATACGCGCGTGGCTGCTCCCCGGAACCGGTACAACGTCGGCGAAAGCGTCGCCACATGGGAACGCATCGCGGAGAGCTTCAGCGAAACACGAAACCGACCCTGGGACCAAGTCACCGACTTCCTCGATACGCTCCCCGACGATTCAACGCTGCTTGACATCGCCTGCGGGAACGGGCGCCACAGCGTCATCGCGCGCAAACGCGGCATGAAAGTGTTCGGCGTCGATGCCAGCACGGAACTGGCCAAAATCGCGCAAGGGCGCCTGCGCGAAGCAGGCGATCACAAGGCGACCGGCGCGGACGTGATCGCAGGCTCCGCCATCCATCTTCCCCTGGCGCGGAACACGGTCGATCACGCTCTGTTCATCGCTGCCCTCCACCACATCCCCGGACGCCATCGACGCGTCAAAGCGCTTCGCGAGGTGCGCCGCGTGCTGCGTCCGCGCGGGATGGCGTTAATCACCGTCTGGGCCCGATGGCAAGACCGCTTCGCAGATCACTACATCAAGGAACTGATCCGCCACATCCCACGCAAGATTCGCCTGGGCGAGAACGCGCCCGAGTTCGGGGACATCCTCGTTCCCTGGCAAGGGGATGAGATGCGGTTCTACCACTTGATGAGCCTACGAGAAACCGTCCTCACCTGCAAAGCGGCAGGCTTCTTCGTAAGGGACGCCTGGAGCGAGAAACTCGCCAGCGATTGGCTACCTGACAACCACTTCGTGGTCGTTGAGAAACCGGAAAGCGTCAAAGACACCGCATAGCACGAGACGATGCCAGGCTTCGACGGCACCTACGATGGGTTGCATGCAAAACGCGCAAAACGCGATGGGAACGCGCCTTCACCGTGGCCTACGCGATGAGAGGACGTCAACATCCACGCCTGGGGGCAATCGCTTATGTGCTGGTTCCCTTTCGGGGAATCGTGGCCCGAGAAGGTCAACCCGAGCGTGCCCGCGAGACCACGCCGCTTCGCCACCTTCACGACGACCTAGGCGCCCGCTTCACCCCTTTCGCAGGGTACCAGATGCCTCTCCAGTTCGAAGGCATCCTCACCGAACACAACGCCGTGCGAACCCACGCGGGCCTGTTCGACGTTTCCCACATGAGCAACCTTACCCTTCCCCCTGGGGACGCTGAACCCCTCGCCGACGCGATCGGAGCGGACGCGACCAAGCTAACCCCCGGCGATGCCAAGTACACCGTGGCACTCCGCGAGGACGGCACCATCCTCGATGACCTCATCGTTTTCCGCCTCCCCAACCGGTTCCACCTGATCCCGAACGCGGGCATGAACGAAACCATCGCCACGCACCTCACCGAACACGGGTGCGAGGTCGAAGACCGGACCGCAGGGCTTTGCATCCTCGCGCTTCAAGGCCCCCAAGCCCCAGGCCTCATCGAGAAGGTGCTCAACGTGGAACCCCCTCAACGGTTCACCGTCGACCCTCTCTTCGACGAAGCCGGGTTCATCAGCGGCACCGGGTACACCGGCGAGGATGGCGTCGAGTTCGTGCTCCCCATCGAGCACGCCGAGGAGACCTTCCAAGCCTTCATCGAAGCCGGCGTCACCCCCTGCGGGCTTGGCGCCCGTGACACGCTACGCCTCGAGAAAGGCTACTGCCTGGCCGGGAACGAGTTCAACCCGCCCGTGACGCCCATCGAAGCAAAACTCACCTGGACGCTTGATCTCGATCACGACTTCACCGGACGCGACGAGATCCTCACACGCCGCGAAGCAGGCCCTCAACGCGTCCTCACCGGCATCAAACTCACCGACGAAGGCATCCCCCGCCGCGAGGCGACCGTCCACCATGACGATGAACCCGTCGGCACCGTCTCCAGCGGGACGATGAGCCCCACCCTAGAAACGGGCATCGCCCTGGCTTACGTCGACCCCGCCATCGAGGAACCCGGCACCCGTGTGACCGTGGATATCCGAGGATCGCACCGAGCCGGCACCATCACGGAGGTACCCTTCGTTTGATCCTGAAACATGCTTGGAGGCTTCAACGTGGGACATGAGACCCCAAAGAAACTAGCATACACGAAAGAGCACGAATGGGTGAACGTCGAAGACGGGAAAGCGCGCATCGGCATCACGGACTTCGCCCAAGACCAACTCACCGACGTCGTGTACGTCGAGCTTCCCACCGAAGACGAAACCCTAAGCCAAGGCGACGCGTTCGCCGTGCTTGAAAGCGTCAAAAGCGTCAGCGACGTTTACGCTCCCGTCGACGGCACCGTCGTGCAGGTCAACCACGAGCTTGAAGACAGCCCCGAACTCATCAACGACGACCCCTACGGGGACGGCTGGATCGTCGTGCTCGACATGCACGATGCAAGCCAAGCCGAGGACCTCCTGGACCACGAAGAATACGTGGACCACACCGAGGCCTAACGCATGGACCTCGCCCATCCTACGCACATCGAAGCGATGCTTGAAGACGTGGGATACACGCTGGAGGACCTCTTCCGCGACATCCCCCAACCCATCCAGCGCTCTCTTGAGATCCCCAAGGGAGAACCCGACCACAAGGTCGAACAAGACATCCAATCCACCCTAGCAGAGAACACGACGCTCCAAGACCAAGCCACGTTCCTTGGAGGCGGTTCCTACCACCACTGGATCCCCCCCGAGACTCGCTTCATGGCCAAACGAGGCGAGCTCCTCACCGCTTACACGCCCTACCAAGCCGAGATCAACCAAGGCCTCCTCCAGAGCCTCTTCGAGTTCCAAACCCTCACCGCGCGCCTTCTTGAACTCGATGCCGCCAACACGGGCATGTACGACGGTGCAAGCGCCGCAGGGGAAGCCGTCCTCATGGCGCTGCGAACCACGCGCAACCGCCACCAAATCCTCACCCCCGAACACATCCCCCACCAACGACGAAGCATCCTCAACAACTACATCGACGGCGCCAGCGGCACCCTCGAAACCCTCCCCACAAGCCCTGAAGGGACCACGGACCTGAACGCGCTAGAAGACGCCATCGACGACGAGACCGCAGGCGTGCACATCGAGACACCCAACGCGTACGGACGCATCGAACCCCTTGACGAGATCGCGCAGATCACGCACGAAGCCGGCGCACGCCTCACCGTTCACGTGCCCGATATCACCGCCCTTGGCCTCCTGCACGGCCCCGGCCACTACGGAGCCGACATCGCCACCAGCGAAGGCCAACCCCTCGCCTTGCCCCCCAGTTACGGCGGCCCCGCGCTGGGCCTCTTCGCCGTGGACGATGCACACCTACGACGCATGCCCGGACGCCTGGTCGGACACACCCATGATGCCAACGACGACGACGCCTACTGCATGACCCTGCAAACCCGCGAACAACACATCCGACGTTCGCGCGCCACAAGCAACATCTGCACCAACCAAAGCTTCCTCGCCGTCCTCTTCACGACCACCCTCGCCGCGTACGGCGAGACAGGGTTCAAGAACCTCGCTCGATCCAACGCGGACAAAGGACACACCCTCGCCGCGCGCCTGGCCGAAGCCGGCGCTCACGTGCCCTACCAAGACCCCCCCGGATACAACGAGGTTCTCTACGAGCCCCCCATCGACGCGGACGCTTTCCGAGACGAAGCCAAAGCCCATGACATAGATCCAGGCATCCCCGCCAAACACCTCATGAACAACGGCACCGACGGGCTCATCGCGTGCGCCACCGAAACCACGACCCCGGACGCGATCGATGCCCTCGCGAACCTCATCCAGGAGGTCTCCTAGATGGATCCTGACACGTTCCGCCAAGCACGCTGGGACGAACCCACCCTCTTCGACCTCGACGAAGGCCCCGCCCCTGAAGGCCCCTTCGATCATGAAACGACCAATGAGGCAAACCTTCCCGACGAACACGCGCGCGAAACCGTCGGCATCCCCACCGTGCCTCGCTCACGCCTAACCCGACACCTCACACGCCAAGCCCAGATGACGTTCGGTGTCGACACCGGCACCTACCCTCTGGGCTCGTGCACGATGAAATACAACGCCAAGATGCCCGAGCCCCTCGCGCACGAGCCGGATCTTCTCAACGTGCACCCGCTCGCCCGGGAAGAGGATGCTCAGGGCATCCTTGCGCTCCTCTACCAGCTTCAAGAAGCCCTTGCAGCCATCGGGGGCCTTCCTCACGTCTCCCTTCAACCTGCAGCCGGCGCGCAAGGCGAGTTCGTCGCGATGCGCATGGTCCGCGAGCGGTTCAGGGACCTCGGGGAGATCAGCGAGGAGACCCGCTGCGAGGTCGTCGTGCCGGACAGCGCGCACGGGACGAACCCGGCCAGCGCGGCCATGGCGGGCTTCGAGGTGCTTGAGATCCCCAGCGGGTCGGACGGGTGCGTGGACGTGAAAGCGTTGGAAGACGCGGTGAGCGAGCGCACGGCAGCGTTCATGCTCACGAACCCGAACACGCTTGGCATCTTCGAGCGGGACGTGGAGAAGATCGCCGAGATCGTGCACGATGCGGGCGCGATGCTGTACTATGATGGTGCGAACCTGAACGCGATCTTGGGCAAGACGAACCCGGGAGCGATGGGGTTCGACATCATGCACTTCAACGTGCACAAGACGTTCGCGACTCCGCACGGTGGCGGAGGGCCCGGGGCGGGTCCTGTCGCGTGCACCGAGGAGTTGGCCCCGTACCTTCCCGTGCCCCGTGTGAAGAAGGGGAAGGATGGGTTGTACGTGTTAGATGATGGGGATGAACGGAGCATCGGTGCGGTGAAGGGGTTCCATGGGAACGTGGGGGTCCTCGTTCGGGCCCTGGCGTACATCCGGCAGCACGGGAGCGATGGGTTAACGCGCGTGACGGAGACGGCGGTGGCGAACGCGAACTACCTGTACCAGCGTATCAAGGATGCGTACCCTGCCCCGGGGGAGGCGTTGAAGAAGCACGAGTTCGTGGTGACGGCGGAGGGCCTGTGGGAGGAGAACGGGGTGGGTGCAACGGAGGTGGGGAAGCGGTTGTTGGATTATGGGATCCATGCGCCGACGGTTCATTTCCCGATCAACGTGAAGGAGTCCTTGATGATCGAGCCCACGGAGACGGAGACGCGGGAGGCGTTGGATGCTCTTGTGGATGCGTTGTTGTCCATCGGGGATGAGGCCCCGGGCGTGGTGCGGGAGGCGCCGTTCAATACGGCGGCTGGGCGGGTGGATGATGTGCATGCGGCTCGGAACCCGCTTTTGACGTGGGATCAGGTTCAACGGGATCAAGACGGATCGTAGCCTCCGGGTTGGAAACGTGAGCCCGGCTTCTTGATGGCGATCGTTGGCCTCCCCTCCGGAATCGTGTGCTTCTCGGAGAATCCCTATAAAGGATTCGTGGTGTATTGAGTGTGTGGAGCCCAAGACCGCGGAGCGCATCCTTTGGGTCATCGCCGCGCTCGGTTTCGCCGTTGCCATCCTGGGCGCGGTGGGGGAGCTTCGCGGGTGGTGGAACGACCTTGGTGAGTGGATGATTGGCGTTGGCTCCCTCGTGGCGGTCCTGGTGACAGCGTACGCGATTCATGTCAATGCGAACGCTAGCCAGGTGGAGGCCGTGCAGGGCGGCGTTGAGGTGACGCATGGGAAGCTCGATTCGATGGATGGCAAGCTGGACAAACTGGACAAGCTTGATGACATCGAAGAAGCGATCATCGGGGAACAGGGTATGGGGGGTCAGTTGGATGTCGTGCAGGTGAAGCTGGACAAGCAAACCGGCGTCTTGGATCGTCAGGTCCGGATCCTTGAGCAGATTCGGGACGGGCTTTAGCTCGGTCGCCAACGTTTTTCTTTACCGTCTCCTAGCTTCGTTTGAATGACCACTCGGCACGCCCCGGAGGATGCGCCCGTGCTGGGGTTCCTTGTGAACCCGATCGCGGGCATGGGGGGGCCTGTGGCGTTGAAAGGTACGGACGACGCGGTGGGTGAGGCGCGTGATCGGGGGGCGACGCCGGTGAGTCCCTTACGGGCTCGACGTTTCCTGGATGCTTTGTCGATGGAGGTTCGCGTGCTGACGTGCGCATCCCCCATGGGGGCCGATGTTTGCCAGAGTGTGGGCGTCGATCATGAGGTCCTTGTCGAGGTCGAGGAGCCCACGAGCGCGGAGGATACCCAGCAGGCGGCGCGCGCGTTCCAGGAGGCAGGCGTGGGATTGATCGTGTTCGTGGGGGGGGATGGGACGGCGTTGGATGTGGCCAGCACGGTGGGGGAGGGGGTGGTTTGTTTGGGTGTCCCGGGTGGCGTGAAGATGAATTCGGCCGCGTTCGGTGAGACGCCGGAGCATGCTGCTCGCGTGGCGGATGCGTTCTTGGGTGGGCTTGTGGATGATCATCGGGTGGAGGTGGTGGAGGTGGATGAGGGTGGGTTGCGTGAGGGCGTGGTGCGGCGGGAGCGTTTGGGGTGTTTGCGGGTTCCTATGCATCCGGGGGTGCAGGGAGGGAAGGCGGCGGTGGGGGGGACGTTGGAGGGCGTGGTGGAGGCGGGGTTGGAGCTTGCAAAGCCGGGGCGGGTTCTTGTGTTGGGTCCGGGGAGCACGGTGCATGCGATCAAGGAGGCGTTGTTGGGGCGGGAGGCGTCGTTGTTAGGGGTGGATGTGGTGCGTGTGGATGAGGCGGGGGAGGGGGTTTGTTTGATCGAGGATGCGACGGCGGGGGAGTTGGAGGAGGTGGGGGAGGATGCGTTGATCGTTGTGTCACCGATCGGGGGGCAGGGGTTCGTGTTGGGGCGGGGGAACCAGCAGTTGGTGCCGGGGTTGTTGGATCGGTTGGGGTGGGATCGGTTGCGGGTGGTGGCGACGCGGGAGAAACTGGTGGGGTTGGATGCGTTGCGCGTGGATACGGGGGATCCGTCGTTGGATGCGTTAGCGCCTGAGCGGGTGGATGTATTGACGGGTCCGGGGTTTCGTTCGCGTTTGCCGCTTCGTTCCGGACCCGGGGGTGTGGGGGAGTAAGAAAGGGGAGAAAGACGCCCAACGGCCGTAAGAAACGAGGTGTTGCCGAACCCGCACGGCTTCGGTTGGGCGTCCTCATCCCAGAACGCGCTTGCGGCGTATAAATATTCTATGGTGGAGGTGTCGTAGCGTTCCTTGTATCGTCACGATGACGGTCAGGGGAGGTCTGCTGCGAGGCCGACGGTGAGGAGATCCTGGTTCCCTGTTCCGAGGTAGTGATCAACCCAGAAGGTGTAGTCTCCGGATGGCGTGCCGACGGCGGTGACCAGGGGCGCAATCGGGCCTCCCGTCGAAACACCGGCGTTGTTCGTCGAAGCGCTTCTGTCGGGTCCAACGTACCCGTACGATCCCGTAGCGACGGTGGGCACGAAGAGGCAATCCTGGCAGACACCATCGTGGAGGGGGTTGTGGATGTTGTTGT